>CAYUZL010000180.1:0-4521 GCA_964449725.1 uncultured Alteromonas sp.
GTACTATTAGCTTCCTTCGCTAAAGATAAAGACTCTTCATAATAAGGGGTCGCATTTTCCATCATTTTCTGAGCTTTAAAAATATCCGCAATCACCCGTGCAGTTCTTGAAGATCTTAATTTATCATTTTTTGATTTAAAGATTTTATGGGCTTCTTTTGCATTTACCATAGCAAGTTCATATTTACCCGAGTTATAGTCTATTACAGATATCTCTCTTATTGCTGTGCCGTAAGTACTTTGCTCAATTTGTCCTTTTAAATCTATTGATAACTGATAGTAAAAACGGGCTTCATCAAATTGTTTTAATTTAGTGTAAATTAAACCCAACTGGTTAGATGTGTTTGCTATGTTGTCACTATCGTTAGTTTTTTTGTAATATGTATGTGCTTCTTGAAATTGCTTACTTGATTTTTCATAGCGACCCATACCTTTATAAATAACACCAGCCCCCACTAACGATTTGGCATAACCTTCAGGATCATCTATATGGTTGTGAAGGTGAAGCTCTAAGCCCTGTAAACAATATGTAAGAGCTGTATCGAAGTTACCTAAATATCGTTCAGCTTTAGCAAGCGTATTTAAGGTGCGAGCCATATTCCTTTTATCATCTAACGCTGTAAATGTATCCAACGCTTTCTTATAAAAATAGACAGGCTGTTCTCTATCATTTAAACGCTTATAAGCTTGTGCTATTTTTTTGTAGGTTATGGCAAGATGTTTTTTTACGACGTTATCATCTGCTAAAAGATGTCCCTCTGCTAGCTTGTATTGACTAATGGAATCAGAAAAGCGTTTCTGATTGTAGTAGTTATCACCTTTCGCAATGTAAATTAACCCAATCGGTAATGCTTCTTTGTGATGCAATGCAATTGGTAATAATTCACCACTTAATTGTTCAATTTCACTATAACGCTTTGTTTCCAACAACAGCTTAATAGAAGAATATGCAGATGAGATTTGATTAGGTATATCATTTAGTTTTTCATACGCTGCAGATGCCTGTGAAAAATGAGAAATAGCACGATCAATATGTTTAGATTCTTCCTCTAGCATACCTAAAAAGTCGTGTGATTGTGCATTTGTTAAATCATCACCATTCTGTATAGAAGAAGCTGCAACCTGTTGTGCTAACGCAATACTTAATGCTTTATTTTCATTTTTTAGCAATCTCGCTTTTTTAAGCAACTGCTCATTGGAAAGGCCTTTAGCTAACTCTTTCGTATTAAAATTTGTCGAAGAAGTCTGCTCATTGTTTTCTTGTGAAAAAATATTAAAACAACAAAACATAAAAGATAAACACAATGAAAAACCCACAAACCTGTGTTTAGGAAAAAACGTTGTATCCAATTTACCATCACCAAAAAAAGGCTTCCAAGTCTTTACTATAGTTCAATATCAATAATTTTGATGATGGACGCGACAATACATTCGCGCGTTGTTAGGTAACAACAGCAACACTGCAAGTTTTCTAAGTTGAAATGACAAGCATTAAAGTTGCATTAGTAACGCTAACCTTCCACGGTTATCCAAACTTACTCTCTTTATACTATTGGAGTTCCACGAGTATATCTCGACCAAAACTTTCGATGCCACTCTAGCACTAAAAGTACAGGAAAGATTAACACCCTATCCTACCCTTTGTGACAGCTGTGATTTACCGCAGATAAAAAGCCAACGGCATCAATTTTCCCAATATCTACTTCAGCTTATCCGTGTTCGACCTGCTCTTTCGTCCAGACATATTCAAGGTCAGACACGTTTTGACCTACTGCTGCCAAACGCAGTACTCGGTATACTTGCAGTATTCATAGACGCTTAAGCCCCAAAATAAAAATCACGCTGAATAACATAGTCTTCAATTAATGATTCACTTGGTGACGCGCTCAACCGTGGCAACAGCACGTTCTCGTCACTATTTCCGTTGCCTACTCGTTTATCCAGATGAGCAAGAACCTTTTGAATTGCTACAGGCTCAGTTATACACGCCACTATCCTCACATTTAACTTCTCACATCGCTCACATTGAGTGGATGTTTTTTCAAGGACCCTCAAACGCCTCATTGAGTTCCAATAGATTCTCTAAGGTGTTTAACCAAACATTGACGCTCACGACCAACAATAAATATAAAAAATGCGCACGACTTTACTTACTTAAGTTTCATGTTTAACTTTTGAAGTAGAGTCGAGCGCCGCCCAAGAAAAGTTTGTTTTCTATGGCTCTTGTTCTGACTTATTGAGCAAAATAGAAATATCACTTTGAAGCAACAATTGATCGATAAGCTGATGGTGCGTTTGTTCAGTGTGTCGCTTTAGTGCTCTGACAAAGTCCATAGAAGTTGCTGGCGTTTTAGGATAAGCACGCTCTTCAAAAAGCTGTTTTAGCGCGGCAATAATAGGCTCGTCTCCCATAGCCTCTCTCAATCTCGAGAAAACCAAAGTCGCACGCGAATATTGGTCATGCGATTCTTCAGCATCCACTAATACCAACGTTGGCCTGCTTGAGCGAGCTTGCCCGACACGATAACGCCTTTCTTCGTATTCAAACAATGCTTGTGCAGCCTCATTGCCATACCGGAGCTCTAACATAACGAGCTCAACATACTTCGCCATAGACTCAATCAAGAAGCTACGGTCATTATATGCACCGCTACCAATTAAATGCCCAAACCACTGATGTGCGGTTTCATGAACCGTCCTTCTGTAACGTTGGTCAAAGCCTGCTTTTTCACTAGGTTTTGCTCTGAACCCAACACGATTGTTAATTAGTATGGTTTGAGGCAATGCGTACCCAGTTGGACCGATATTGGGAAATGCAACCAAGCTCAATTGCTCACCTGGATAAGGATAGATGTTATCTTCAAACCATTTGATGGTGTCCTGCATCGCGGTCATATGTAAATCTGATACTTCAGATGGTTCAGGAGCAAGAATTTTCAAATCGATATTCTGATAGATACGTTTGACCGGCTCAAAAGGTACTGATAACCAGACAGGAATATTACGTATTGCTTGTGATGTCTCATATTCGAAATAACGACGTTTCCCTTCGACCCAATCACGTATCAACGCTCCCTGCGCGATTGCATATTGATCATCGCGAGTTGAAACACGTGTTTTCATCTCAACAAAATCGTACCGGCCATCAATAGTTTGATCTAAAGAATAATATTCAGAAGGCAATACAACGTCAGTCATCATCATTCCGTATTGCTCTCTTATCTCATTACTGCGGATAATTGCATTTCGATTAAAGCCAACGTGAGGTAACAAGGGAACAGAGCGAATATAAGTAAAATCTGGTTTTACGATATGGTGCAAGTCAGTTTGTAACAGTGAAGGTTGACGATACTCAAGCTTGACCCTCAACTTCAGTTCTTCACCTTGGATCATAGCGCGTTCAAGCTTAAAAACTCTTTGATTCAGTCGTTCATCGTAGAGCTCAAGTTCAGCGCCTTCTAGCAAAGCTTCATTAAAGAGTGTATTTCCCCAACCGCCAACGAGTACCTTCTGAATAGGTTCATTCGAAGAATTCGTTAGCGTATAGGTTAACTCAAAAGCAGCATGTCCCTGCTGAGGATAGATATCGACAACGGAATCAACTGCACTTACTGTCGGCTGAGCTATGTCAAGCCAATAACTATACTCCCGCTCATAATCGATACGCCAACTCCTGCTTTGCTCGGCTGTCACTAAAGGAACTTCGCTTGACATCTGGTGTGAGAAAACTCCCATAGCCGATACAATGGATATGATACTCATACCCAATACAACGAAGGAAGATTTTACTTTGCTCATCGAAAGGTTATTAATCCCCACATCACGATGAGAGAAAACTACGGCCACGCTCAAGAAAGCTAAGGAAATGATCAACCAGAATACCGAATAGGGCAATATCGTGGATACGCTGCCACCGTATCCCCAAAACATATCAGGAGGTGAAACAGGGATGGTAAAGATATCCCAAAGTGGGTGCGTCACTCCTAACGCTTGCATCAATGGCGAAAACTTCACTAACAGAACCACAAAGAGCACAAGCATAGCGATAAGTCGCTGGTTAATCAGCGTATGAGTAGCGACAAAAACAATGGCCATAATCACCAAGGACAAATAACTAAGGCTAAATTGAGCCACATAATGTGTTGGCACAATGACGCTACCTGCAATAACCTCAGCAACAAAAGCCCCCATTGCTGCCAGCAGTGTAACAAAAGCCAATAAAAGCATTAAGCTCAGGAGGTGACTCAGGCTCAAAGTCAAAGATTTAATTGGTGCAACCGATATCAACTCAGCCATATCATTGGCTTTACTACGCCAACAGATCTGCCATGAGAATAGTAATGTGAGTAAGGTACCCATGATAGGAATTAAGTCCCAAGCAACACGGTTCAATGCATCAAAACTGGTTGGTTCAAGAACTGACATAGCCTCTGCATAACCGATACCAGATAAGATTTCCTCAAACACCAATATTGGCCAGCCAAGTAGGAGCAAAATATTCAGCTTATGAGTAAGAATACCC
>CAYUZL010000181.1:0-6305 GCA_964449725.1 uncultured Alteromonas sp.
CACCAACCAATAGAAACGTTGAACCCTTAGATGAAGCCATAGCCCATGTTGATGTGAATGGAGATGGCAAGTTAACCCAAGGCGTCACTACGATCGCGAACCTGCCTAAATTTTATGTAGGCAGTGCATCAAGGTATCCGGTGAAAAAGAACTTGTACCCGAGAGACGTAGAGTTTCTTCATACCGTTAGATATGTGGACCCAGATTCCCCTAACTTCTTGTCCAAGCGTATTAAAGAAGTGCGCTATTCAGTAAAAAATTTAGAAACGGATCGCTGGTCGATGAGTCGTTATTACGACCACGAAGAAGAGAACAAAGAAGAAGAGCGTTTACCTCTATTTGCAGGCAATGGAGTATCTGGCATGCGCTCAGATATTGGCTGGCAACTACAAGGTTTCATTGAAGACGGTAAAGGGAGGCTTCGAGCGCAAACCGATCAAGAGACTTATTATTGTATGGGCTGTCATGGCAATATTGGCGTGACCGCTGACCAGAGTTTTAGCTTCCCCAGAAAAGTGCCAGGCGAATATGGATGGGGCGAATTCACTTTAGCTGGAATACCGGATGTACCTCAGCTTGGTCATGTTTTACCTGAAATTATGACCTATTTACTCAGAAATGGTGGCGGTGACGAATTTCGTAACAACGATGAAATGATTGAGCGTTTTTTTGTTGATGGTCATTTAAACGAACAAGAAGTACGCAGAGCATCGGTCGAGGGTGATAAAGATATTCGCCATTTAATTTTACCAAGTCGGGAAAGGGCATACTCGCTAAACAAGTCCTATATGGCGTTGGTAAAACAGCAGCGCTTTGATAAAGGCAGAGACCCTATGGTGTCTATGCCTAAAAACGTACACAAAAATATAATTGAGATATCAGCTGGTCTGTCAGAAGAAAAAATCTTTAAAGACGGCACTATATTCTTAGATTGGCGTGGGACTGTGTTTGAAGCAGAAAGTGATATCCAAGAAACGGTAACTCGATATGTTGAAGTCCAATCTGAAGGAGCACCATAATGACACTACCTATGTTGGATTTTGCGTTAGCGAGTATCATTATGGGGCTTGGCATAGGCGCTGATGTAGCAGTTGCTACCATGCTAAGAGCTAAACATATGAAAACAATAAAAACCGTTGTTTTTTGGGTGTTTGGTGTGTCTTTTACTCACACTGTCTTCCCAATGTTGGGGTATGTGTTGACCTACTTTAGCGTTGAAACTCTACCGGCTTTAACCCCAATAGTCGGTGTTATTGCATTTGCCTTTATTGCGCGGTTTCTGTATCTAGAACTCACTGATTACACCGGTGACGGAGAGCCAGAATCTAAAGCGGATGATCGTCAACTCATGATGAGTATGGGATTAATTCTTGCTGTAAGTTGGGATGCGCTCTGGTCAGGACCGGCCAAGTCTGCGCAAGTGATTGGGTGGCCAGAATTATTCGTTTGGGGCTCGTTTATCTTCGTCGGTGTTGTCGTTGCTTTTTGCGCTGTATGCGGATTGGCCATGTCCAATTACTTTCGTCTTTCAAAACTGTCAGCTTCCATTCAAAGCCAGTGGCATTATGCCGGTGTGCTTATACAGTACTCAGTTATTTCTTACTTCGGAGTACTAGCAATTTTAAGATATACGCTACAGCTTAATGTGCACTGGTTACACGTACTGATTTTTTGTTTAGTGTTAGTCGTATTGGTGTTAGAAACTCTACAGGTGAGACGTAAACTCAAATTTATTTAAAGCAGTTGATGGTGTTTATTTTGATTGCGAAACGCAGATAATTCTAACTTTTTTGAGGTATTCCAGCGCGGCTATGAAGTTAGTTTGGTGAATAATGAAATAATTTCTTATTTTCATCTATAATCAACTCCATAGTAAGCGTTATTATGAATTAATAAGGAATGTGATATGGATTTAATCAGAATTATTATAGCCATTTTATTACCGCCTCTGGGGGTGTTTCTTCAAGTGGGTATTAAAGGGGCATTTTGGTTAAATATATTGCTGACTTTATTTGGATATATCCCGGGTATTGTTCACGCGGTTTGGATTATTGCTAAGCGTTAGAGATAAGGTTGTTTACCATGAGTACTATTGTTTTACCGAGCAAATTTAATTTTAGTTATCATAAGAATTTTACTGATCAATATGGAAATGCCCTAGAAAATACACCTTCAGAGGCAATCGTTTTAGATTTTAGTAACGTTGAATATTTAGATAGTGCCGCACTTGGCATGATGGTGTTGCTTAAAAAGAAAGCTGATGCACAAAATACTGAAGTCAGTATTGTGAACGCTCATGGAGCAGCGTTAGACGTTTTAAAAATTGCTAATTTCCAGAATTTATTTCCCATCAAATAGAGTATTTGGTTATGCCTGAAGTTTCGGTTAAACCCCATTGCTTTTGCGATGACGTTCCATCTTCTGTTCGTCAGCACATAAGTACATTAGTTGCATTTTGTGATGACGTAAACGATACAACAGATATCGTTATTATATGGGTGTCAAAGTGGACTGAGGGCGTTAACCGCAAGGTTGGAAAAATACGCCATAACCATACTAATATTGCCATACTCATTTTAATGGAATCTGTTCTTGAAAAGGATGTCTTGAAAGCGTTAGAGGCGGGCGTTGACGAATGTTTAACTCAAGCTGTTAGCGAAGACATGCTAAAGCTTAAAATTAAGCGTTTAACCGCGTCTATAAATACTTATAAAGAACTTTCCCAAAGTAGAGCGAAAACGAATGCCGTACTAGAGCGTATTAGGCAAGAAGAGAACTTTGCTCGACATGTTTATCAAGAAATTACTGGCGGCGCACTAGAACAAGAAAAAGACTATTTTTCCGTGCAACATTCAGCTGATGGCTTTTGTGGTGATTTCATATTTGAAATGGTTAGTCCAACGGGGATTCGTTACGTTTTTCTTGCTGACGCAATGGGACATGGTTTAGCTGCTGCTCTTAGTATTATGCCGGTTATTCATGTGGTAAAAGCAATGGCACATAGAAGTATGCCTATTACGACTATCGTTCATGAAGTAAACCGCCGATTGAACATTGAGCTGCCTGACGATCGCTTTGTTACTTTAGCTGCACTTGAAATATCGCCATTCTCGCAAATGGTTAGTATGGTCAATGCAGGTCTTCCTGATATATGTGTGCTATTGAAAAATGGAACGCTAGAGTCATGTCCATCTCATTGTATGCCTTTGGGTATTGCCGAAGGAAGTGCCTTAAGTTTTGAGCCTTATACATTTAAAATTGATGATGTTTCACGTTTGTTCATGTTTACCGATGGCCTGATTGAGCAAGAAAACCATAAGGATGAAACCATTGGAAAAGAAGGACTAAATCAAATTCTTGTTGACTATGCTCGTTCAAATAAATCTTGGGATGATATTGCGGTTTTATTTGATGAACACAAGGGCGATATGCCTTTATCCGATGATGTCACGTTATGTGCTATTGATTTTGCTAAATTCAAAATTGCAGACCCTGATACGGAAAATGAAAAAGACGGCCGAAATGGTACAGTTACCTTCAACTTAGAAGTAAGGGGAGATTATTTAAAAACCGTAGATGTACCGGCATTTGTTTCTAAATTTTTATATGCCACCGATACCAACGGTAAAATTGCAGGCAAGACATTCACTGCCATTGCAGAGCTTTACCAAAACGGTTTAGATCACGGTGTACTCAATTTGAATTCAGACCTGAAAAACGATTTTGAAGGGTTTGAGGATTATTTAAATAAACGGGAAGAAGCTCTAGATGCTTTGACCAATGACGATAGTGTATCGCTAACATTAAGTTGTGAAAGTGACGTAGGAATACGTGCGTCTGTGAAGGATTCCGGACTAGGTTATGACAACAGTAAAGTCAATCCAGAACAATACTCTTTAAGTGGCCGAGGGTTAGCGTTAGTTAGGCAATTGAGCAGCCACGTAGATATCAACGATGTGGGTAACCAAGTTTCTATTTTAATGAAAGAATAAACACAGTTGCGTTTTAAGTAACCTAAATCAGGTTACTTACATACTTTTACTCCATTTTTACCGTCTTTTTTCACTTCATACATAGTTTGGTCGGCAAGGTGAATGATATCTTTTAATTCTTCAGCGTCATTGGAAGAGGCTACGCCGCAGCTGAATGTGCACTGGAAGTTATCATATTCGTCTTTGAAGCTTAATTTGCTAAAAGTAAAACAGATGGTGTTGAGCTTCTTTTCAATACTTTCGACATTGTCGGAATGAAATACGACCATAAATTCTTCGCCGCCGTACCTACCCACAACGTCAGTATCTCTAACCGATGTCTTCAATAATTGTGCGAGCCCTACTATGACTGTGTCGCCAATCATGTGTCCGCGTTTGTCATTAACTTGTTTGAAATTATCAATATCTATCATAGCAACAACAACACTTGTATTGTTGCGTTTCGCTAAACGATAAGCTGAATTAGCGGCTTCCATCATTTGTCCATGATTTAGTAAACCGGTCAGACTATCCTTGATTGCCATATTTCGAATTTGCTGCCCTCTGGTGATACGCCGTTCTATTTGCTTAAAAATAACATCAGGAGGATTGTCTTTTATAATTACGTCATCTGCACCGGCTTCTAGCGCAGCCAACTTGGTCTTTAAGCTAGTATCAGCGCTTAAAAATACAATAGGGACGTATTCGAATCTTTGTTGCTGACGAAGTATTTTACATACCTCTATACCCGACACATCAGGCATACTAACATCTAATAAAAAGAGATCTGGTTTACCTATTTCTAACCCTTCAAAAAATTCAGCGCTGTTAGTATAAAAGGTTAAGTCAATATCGTTATTTTTTGCATACCCACCGAGAAACTTGCCTACCATAGGTTGGTCATCAAGTAAGGAAACCTGATAAGGGCGCCTAACATCAATGTTACAGAGCCAGCGGATATTTCCAACTAAGACATTGATATCAAAGGGTTTTGTGACGTATCCGCCGATGTCTGCACGAACCGCTTTTAATCGTATGTCCAGTGAATCTGAACCAGACACTAAAATAATTTGAATGTCCTTTTGCCTAACCCGCTGTGCAAAATCAAACAAAATATCTTCGGTAACGTCAGGCATGACTACGTCGAGTAAAACAATATCTACTTTACTTAAGAAGTCTGTATCAGCTTCAAAATCGAAAATGCTTTCGTATACCAAGACGTTATAGTTAAACCTATCAAGCATTGCTTTTATGGTAATACGAGCAATTTCACTGTCATCGATAAGGGCAATATTTAGTGATGTACCGTGTACTTTGGGCTTAGATTGGCTGAGTTCTTGTTTTAGAAGATAAGGGTTTTCTGGATTTTTTGTGGATTCGACTAAAAGATTAACTTTTGCATCTATTTGCTCGACTAAAGAAGGACTTAATGGGTACTCATTTGGCAGTAGACTTAGCATGTCGTCAAGTAAGGTTTCTAACCTTGCCAAACCTTCATTTTGAGTCCACTCAATCCACTTTCCAAGAGCGTCACGGATAGCAATAAGCTCTGACGGGTTAACATTTTGTCTGACTAATCCCCATCGCATAGCCACATAAGAAAAATTCTGTCTAAATTCTTGACGTAAAGCTTGGTGAGACGACATAAGGGACCGTTTGTATAACTTTTCCCTAAGTGTAGATCACCTTTAATGCAATACACAACAAAAGACCCCGCATTTTTGCGGGGTGTTTTAACTTATTCTGCTTCAAACTCAGTGGGTTGGAGCATTTTTGACCTATTTGCTCGTTTCTTTGACATGAACAATCGTGGGAAAAACTGTTTAATGTCTACCAAAATTAGATATAAGCATGGAACTAAAACAAGGGTTACCATGGTGGCGTACAAGACCGCGAAGCCCAGTGCCACAGCCATCGGAATAACAAAGGCTGCTTGCAAACTGGTTTCAAACATAATTGGAAGTACACCAGCAAAGGTAGTAATGGAGGTCAAGGTAATAGCTCTAAACCGTGCACGTCCAGCCTCTGAGACAGCTTCTCTAACACTGTAACCCTGCGCTCTTCGTTGGTTAACGAAATCAGTCATGACCAATGAGTCGTTAATTACGACACCTGCAGCAGCAATAAGTCCGAAAGAAGAGAACAAGCTCATATCTAAGCCTAATAGGAAATGACCAGCGACAGCCCCCGTAAAGCTGAACGGAATTACTGACATGATAATTAAAGGCTGAGAATAGCTTTTAAGGGGGACGGCAAGAAGAATAAATACCATTAGCATAGCAGCAACAAAGAATAACAATTGCTCGCTTTGCGATGCTTGCTGCTCTTCAATAT
>CAYUZL010000182.1:0-5060 GCA_964449725.1 uncultured Alteromonas sp.
CACTTGTTGGTATTGTGGTAAATGACTCACTGGTTCTGGTTGATTTCATCAATAAGAAAAGAAGTGAGGGGCACAGTATCATGGAAGGTGTTTTAAATGCTGGGGCAGCGCGAGTTAGACCTGTAATGTTAACCAGTTTAACTACCTTTTTTGGTTTGATGCCGCTGTTGTTTGAAAAATCGACACAAGCACAATTTCTCATTCCAATGGCAGTTTCGTTGGGCTTCGGCATTATATTTGCCACACTGATCACCCTAGTACTGGTACCTGTAAACTACCTCATTATGGACAGAATAGTCGGCATTTTTAGACCGAATACTGACCCCGTTAACAATGCTTAAAGGTGTTGAGGTAAGCCGTTAAGTTCTTACCTCTTTCATCTTTATAATGCGCCGAGCAATGAGTCAATTCGCTAATTCTATCTAAGCGAAAGTTACGAAAATCTTGGCGCTGTTCACACCAAGCACAAAGCAGCCACACGGGGCTAAAAGACGTTAACGCAAGTGGCCAAATGGTTCGCTGGCTAGGTACATCGTTTAAATCAAGATAACGAATGGTGACTTTGTGTTTTTTTCGAATACATTCCCGGACATGGGAAAAGCTCACCTGCCAAGGAATTTTATAACGGCTTGGCGCTGAAAACGTACTGATTTGTTGTAGTTCGTTACACATACGAGCAGACAAAGTTGCTTGAATCTTGTGATACGCACTTTTGGCTTTTGCTGCAAATTGTTCATCTGTCCAATTCGAAACCATACCAACTCCCAAGGCGATGGCTTCCAATTCGTCAGCATCAAACATTATCGGAGGTAAGTGATAGGTTTTATCAATCACATACCCTACCCCCGCCTCTCCTGATATGGGCACGCCAGAATCAATCAGGTTGTCTATATCGCGATAAATCGTCCGTGAAGAGACCTCAAATTCGTTTGCTAATGTTTGCGCAGTGACAGCCCGGTGCATTCTACGCAAATAGTGAACAATATCATTTAATCGCTCAGACTTTTTCATACCAGAGACCAAACCCATGAATGCATATCATCAATAATATACAAAGATTACTGACAGTAGATGTCAGTAGTCAATGGTTACACTGAGCAGGAACTTAAACTTCTACTGTAAATGGAGAAAACAATGATTGGTTATGTCATGCTTGGAACATCAGACTTAGAAAAATCAGGCGCATTCTACGACACGTTACTTAAAGAGGTAAATGCCTCACGGGTAATGGAAGTTCCAGACTATTTTATTGCCTGGGCCAAAGGAAAAGATCAACCCTCGATTGCTGTCACTTTACCATTCAATAAAGAAGCTCAACATCCAGGAAACGGCAATATGACAGGAATACATGTTAATACACCAGAAGACGTAAAGTGTATTTATGAAAAAGCCATCTCACTCGGTGGCAGCTGCGAAGGGAAACCGGGCTTCAGGCCTGAAGGCGAAACATCGGGTTTTTACGCAGGCTACTTTAGAGACTTAGATGGCAACAAGCTCAATGCTTTTTGTATTGTGCCGCCGACCTCACAAGATTAAATTCTAAAACCTAAGCTTAAACACCAACAAAGTTAACTTTGTTGGTGTTCATCGAAAATCATGCAGCAGTTTTCGGTTCCGTTTCAAGGCATTCTTTTTTATTGGGAGATAAGGCTTTCGCTAGCAATTTATGCGTCAACAAATGTAAATATTCAACTTCTTCTTCGCTTCGTTCACCGTCGACTCCTGTTATAAAACAAGCCACTTCCATAGCTCGGTCTGCGTCATACAATAAATCTGGGGCCATGGCTTTCAGAAAATTGATACCTTCACCCACGTCAATAGATTGGCGAGCCAAGAAAATTGCTTCGGTTTTAAATGCATCAATAGAAATTGGGCTGTTCCATTCAATCTTACTCATGACATCGTCAAGGGCATCTTGCTCAGTTAGGGTTACTTTTCTATCGACTTGATAAAATAGAACTGCCATTTGAATAAGCGCCTGATTAAATTTCTGAACCGACGACAACTGCATACATACTCCTTCACTTTTCTACGAAAAATAACAACGACGAATCGACGAAACATTTTGACCATATAAACAAAAAAAAGTGCAAAATAAAATCGCAATTAGAGCAACAATGTTATTTGGTCTAATCAAGGCTACTGTTTACCGCAACTCTACTTCACAATAAATTAAATTTCGTAGAATTGACGATTTCTCAATTATCTTCAGTAGTTTTGTTAACCTTTATCATGCTCCGTGTGTACTTTATATTGCTCAAACGCATAAACACAACTATTGTAAATACGTCTTCATTTTTTTTAACAAGATTCTGGCATTTTTATTGTACAGAAATGATTTTTAGGTCTGATTATTTAACATGCAACAACGTAAAATAGATCTGTTATTAATTACAGCGATAAGTTTGATATTTGCCCTTGTTGGTTTAGCTATAGTATCAATAGGTGGAATAACTCTAATTAACAAACAGAACCAACGATTTGTTGACAGAATTCTAATGCAAGTAGAAACACTGACAAAAGAATCTGCTTCGACATTGAGTCATTTATCAAATAACCGAGAAACAACTTGTGACGACACCTACCTTCACTTTTTACAACAAGTTATGTTCCAAGGACATTATATTAAAGACATAGGTTATTACGATAAAAACGACACTATTTTGTGTTCTACCTCTTTAGGTGTTTTAGACTCCCCTGTGGAGAAAATAGAACAGGGCTTACCTACTTCAGCTGGCCCTGAAATTGTCATAAATAGTCCTCTTATGTTGTTTGATTTAGATTACTCTGCTTTTAGAATGAAGAATGATTTCTTCTTTGTTGTCACTGAGTTCGAAGAAATACTTGCAGATGAGGATCCTATGCAAGATTGGCAACTGGTGTTTAGGTCAGGCGACAATTTTATACCTGTTTTAGGCACTGATAATAGCTACTCTACCTATTCAGACAATTCATCAAAGCAAAATAAAGGACCGACTGACCTAGTCGTTGAGCAATGTTTAGGTAGTATTTCGTTTTGTGTAGTGAGCCGATTTAACTTATTTGATTTAATCGGCGCTAAGATGAGCGTTTTTTTGGTTTTAGTCATTATGTCCTCTGGAATGTTTGGTTATCTTGCCGCGAGTAGAGCCCTTACCCACAGAAACTCTATGGAAAAAAGGATCAAACGAGGTTTAAAGTGCACTAATTTCTTTCCTTTGTTTCAACCTATAGTTGATTTGAAAACCAACAAAATTATTGGCTGCGAAGTGCTTGCTAGATACTCAGACAACGCAGGACCTTTGTATCCGGATGAATTTATTCCTTTGCTACCTCAATTAGATTTAACGTTACCTTTCACAATTAAGTTGATTAAAACTGCTGTGGCCAAACTCACTGCGCAAGACGACATTCCCAAAGGATTTAAAATTAATTTAAATCTGTTTCCGTCAGATATCACCAAAGATAACATTACCGAATTTATGGCCGCGGCAGAAAATACAAAGGACTTTAATATTTGCTTTGAAATCACCGAAGACGCAACTTTCAATACTCCAGAAGCCCTGAATAATCTAGCAAGATTAAGAAGGCAAGGCTTTACCGTTGCTATTGACGATTTCGGTACAGGATATGCGAATTTAGGACAGCTTCAAAACTTAGAGTTTGATTTTTTGAAAATCGACAGAAGTTTTATTATGGCGCTAGAAGGGGATAATGTTAAATCAACGCTTATCCCAACTATCATCTCTCTAGCGCAACAACTTGATGTTACCCTTGTTGCTGAAGGGGTCGAAACAGAAAACCAGGCCAGTATATTGAAAAACCTTAACACAGGCCTAGGCCAAGGCTGGCTCTTCGGAAAGCCAATGCCAGCTGAAGATTTAAGCGAGCTAACGGTTCAAACTAACAGAAACAATTAACGTGGTGGAAACATGCCGCCAGGGCCCGCTCCGCCTGGTGGCATCATACCTTTCATCTGACGCATCATTTTCTTCATGCCCCCACCTGACATTTTTTTCATCATTTTTTGCATCTGAGTGAATTGCTTCAGCATTCTATTCACGTCTTGTATTTGTGTACCTGAACCCGACGCTATGCGGCGCTTACGGCTACCCTTAATAATTTCAGGTTTAGCTCGTTCGCCTGGTGTCATGGAGTTAATAATCGCTTCCATTTGCACAAACTGTTTGTCGTTTGCTTGATCTTTAATCTGCGCTGTCATATTGCCCATGCCTGGAAGCTTATCCATTAGCCCCATCATACCGCCCATACCACGCATTTGTTCTAACTGATCTTTAAAGTCTTGAAGGTCAAACCCCTTACCTTTTTGCACCTTTTGCGCCAATTTTTGCGCTTTGTTCTTATCAACTTTACGCTCTACTTCTTCAATTAGGCTAAGCACGTCGCCCATACCTAAAATACGAGACGCCATACGTTCTGGGTGGAAAGGCTCTAATGCATCAACCTTTTCTCCCATACCAATAAACTTAATTGATTTACCGGTAATTTGTCTTACAGAAAGAGCCGCACCACCTCTCGCATCACCGTCTGCTTTGGTCAGAATGACACCCGTTAGTGGCAAAGCTTCACCAAATGCTTTGGCTGTATTTGCTGCATCTTGTCCTGTCATCGCATCGACAACAAACAAGGTTTCAATGGGGTTTACTGCCCCATGTAGGTCTTTAATTTCAGACATCATGTCTGCATCTACGTGCAATCTACCCGCAGTATCTACAAGTAACACATCGAAAAACTGTGTTTTCGCAGCTTCGATTGCATCTTCAACAATCGCAACCGGTTTTTGCATAATATTCGATGGCTGAAAAGTCACATTGACTTCTTCAGCTAAGGTCTCTAGTTGTTTAATCGCCGCTGGACGATATACGTCAGCACTCACAACCATGACTTTTTTCTTTTCGCGCTCAGTTAAATATTTTGCTAATTTAGCCACACTGGTGGTTTTACCAGCACCTTGTAACCCTGCCATTAAAATTACAGCAGGAGGCTGAGTAGCTAAATTAAGACCAACATTAGCGTCGCCCATAACAGATTCAAGTTCAGACTGAACTATCTTGATGAAC
>CAYUZL010000183.1:0-10367 GCA_964449725.1 uncultured Alteromonas sp.
CCCCTAAACATAACAAGGCAATTAAACGGACAAAAAACAGTTGGCTTTTTGCTCATTCTTCACTAATTTTAGCCAAACTATTTTATTGCCGCTTATTGTGGGTACCAAATGCATTACCTAGGGCGAGAAAAGCGCTTAGGATTGGGCTCAGAGACTCGTTTTTTAATTGAATTTCGCTGTTGGAGTAATTCTACAGCCTCGTTAGCTACTTCAATAAGGTTTGTATGAAATACCCATTTAAGCCGAAATCTACAAGTTATATTGAGCAAGGGCAATTTTGGGCTGTACCAATTGGTAGTGATAAATTTTCAGCTGGTGTTGTACTAGCATTAAGAAGTAGTAATGGAAAGACAGACTCAAGAGCATTTTTGGCTGGCTTATTGGATTGGTCTGGAGATAAACCGTCAACCAAAGAAGAATTAATTGCTTGTTCTGTATTACATAAAGGCTTTGCTCATATCAAAACAATCACAGAAACAGGCGGCGAAATATTAGGAAAAATAGATTCCAGTTGGGATATTCCTGAAAGTGTGGAATATACTGATAGCATTCTTACTTGGGGTTATAACTCTATAGTTAAAAAAGCATATAAAGCGTTCAACAGTAGCTAATAAACCAATTAATCAGGACAAATAACAGTTGGTTTTTGCTCCTGCGTCGCTTATTTTAACCAACTGTAATTTGCCCATTATTGGGGCGTTATACCTAAATGAGATCGAGTTTTATGGATAGCCCTATAAATAAATTTAAAGTTTGGTGGCAGGAGTCTCAGGTCGATAGCCCCTTAAATCAAAAAAATGCAGTGTGCGTTTCAACGATCGACGAGAGTGGGTTTCCATCTGGAAGGTTTGTTGATCTAAAAGCTGTGAGTGATAAAGGCTTCGTTTTTTGTACCTATTTGGATTCCGCAAAAGGTAAACAGATTTCGTATAACCCAAAATCTGCGATGACTTTCTGGTGGGATCATGTTGGCTATCAGGTTCGTGTTATTGGTCATGCGGAAGAAATTCCAGAAGTCGAAGCAGATAGTTTCTGGGAAACAAGAACTAGAAGCGCTCAATTAACAACCACAGCCTTCGATCAAAGCGCACCGTTAGAATCAGAAAGTATTTTAGCAACGCGTCTCGAGAAAGCTTCAGTAGAGTTTGAAGGTCAATCTGTCCCAAGGCCGAAGAATTGGGGTGGTTATATCGTTAAGCCAGTTTCAATAGAGTTTCTTACGTTCCGAGAGAGCAGACTACATTTACGGGAATTATATGAGTACACTGACAACTATTGGAACAAGCAATTTGTTCAGCCATAAAAGGTATAACAAAGCTGTCAAATTGACAGCTACTAGCTAGCCGCAATTTACAAAGGCGTTAGAGGGAACATATGAAGTTCAGCAAGTACCACGCCTTGGGTAATGACTACATCGTTATCGACCCTAAGGATTTAAATGAGCCACTTTCTGAAGCTAACATTATAGCTATATGTGATCGTCACTTTGGTGTGGGCTCCGATGGTATGCTTTATGGCCATGATGGTAGCGATAGCTGTGACTTTTCCCTTAGAATTTTTAACCCAGATGCAAGTGAAGCTGAGAAAAGTGGCAATGGATTACGAATTTTTTCAAGATACCTTTGGGATCAATCTCTTGTGTCTCATAATGAATTCAAGATCCAAACAAAAGGTGGTGTTGTAAAATCATCGGTGGGTAATCAAGGTCTTTCAGTGTCCGTCGGGATGGGAAAGGTACGTTTTACGCACGAATCATCTGGAGAACCAACTCCTAGTGCTAACATAATTGATGTTAATGGCAAAGAGTTTACTTACTACTTGGCGAATGTTGGCAACCCTCATTGTGTCATTTTGCTAGATGAAGTTACCCCATCATTTGCTAAAGAATACGGGAGTATCATTGAAAATGATCCAAGATTTAGAAATCGCACTAACGTACAATTTGTAAGGATCATTGATAATTCATCTATACAGATAGAAATATGGGAACGCGGTGCGGGTTATACTCTAGCATCTGGTTCAAGTAGTACCGCAGCTGCATCCGTTGCAAATGCCTTAGGTTTTTGCGGCTCTAATGTCAATGTTCATATGCCTGGCGGCATTATTAATATAAAACTCAATGAGCAATTTTTTGCAACTATGACTGGGGCTGTCCGTAAAATATGCACTGGGTATATTTCAAGTGAAGCGTTCAGTTCCCTCTAACAATCGCAAGCACGCGGACAAGTTTCCGTTACGCCTTTTGGTATGGCTGCGCCACTTTATACCAAAAGCCTACACTACGACTTGCCTATGTTGCGGGCGTTAGTTTTCAATGGAGAGTAGATGAACACTTTAAGTAAATTAGTCACTGTCAGTATTGTATCACTCATTGCTGGGTGCGCTGGTATTTTAGGTCTCACTGGTGCGGATACTGGAAAAAGAATTAGCGATGACTGGGTTGAATATAACGTCACTCATCCGGGGCTTACAATTAAAATTATCGAACCTTATGCTCTAGATTTAATGCCAATATCTACGGTTGGCAAATCATCACCGTCGCCGTTGAGACATACCATTATATTTGGAACCAAATCAAATCAACATAAACTTGAAGTTATAGGTAAGTACAAGAAAGAACTGTACTTTGATAATAAGTTTTATGGTTCAATTTGGTCAGGTGACGTTTTGATTCGAGACGGTAGCCTTTCAATAGACGGTAAATTGGTATCAGTAATAGAAAACTAACAAGATCAGCCACAGGCTCAATTTTTGTTGATTTAGGCTTTTGGATAAATTCTACAGCCTCGTTATATTTTTCTAATGATCGTCGTAATGCCCACCTATAGCGAAAATGTAGATATATTCATCATCGTATTTATAAATTAATCGATCTTTTTGTGAAATACGTTTCGACCATAATCCAGATAAGTTGTGTTTTAAAGGCTCAGGCTTTCCTAAGCCGGAGCTTGGATCTGTCCGCAGCATTTCTTTTAAAACTTTACATAAGGCTTTATGTAATTTTTTGTCTTTTTCTCTCAACTGTTCGTATTCTAGCCATGTTTTACCTTCAAAGATTAGTGATCTCATCTAGCTGCTCTTTTGTTGGCTTATAACCTTTGTTTGCTGTGTGGGTTTCAATAGATTCAGAAATCTGCTTCATTAAGCGATTACTTTGTAACACATGCAATGTTTCTTGCTCTCTTTCCCAATCATCAGCACTAATTACAACAAAATCGTCACCAGCACGTCGTGTGACTTTTAATGGTTCGTGTTCGTTAACTGTTTGTTCAACATAAGATTTCAAGTTGTCTCTAAATTGATTAACGCTTATGCTATTCATAATAACTCAACTTTTTTATGTACGGTATTGTCGTACATTCTAACACAAAAATATAACAAGCCAAGTCAGCGGGACACTAACTCGTAGGCTCCCGTCACTTCGTTCCGTATTTTAGCCTACGTGTTATTGCCCTTCCTTTGGGCGTTATGTACTTCAACAAGGAAATTTTATGCAAAAACTAGTCGTACTTCTTTCTTCACTGATTCTCTTTTCATGTGTTTCAGGTGCGCCAAAACTTACAAATGAGCAACAACAAAAACTAGGGAATTTAGAAATACTAAAAGAAGAGGAAAAACCTACATTTGAGTATACGGCGATTAAAGAAATAACTGGCGCAGATTGTTCGGGAGCACCATACGGGGGACGCATATGGGGAGATGCAGAAAAAGCAATAGACGTTCTAAAAGCTAAGGCTGTTAAAATCGAGGCAGATGCCGTAATTAACACATCATGTGGACCAGCCCCACTAATAAATAATTGTTGGGTTGCAAAACAATGTAGCGGTACGGCTGTTAAGAAACTCAGTAAATGAAGTACATAACAAGGACCTAAAGCCAGTCTTTATAGCTCCTTCGGACATTTTGTATTTGCTTACAGTGCGATACAGAGGCTCCATTTTTGTTAGTTTAGGTTTTTGGATGAATTACTACCGACTGGGAAATCGATGCAAAAGGTATAATTGAAGACCTTCAAGGTTTTCTAATAATAGAATGTCGCAGATATACCACATCGAAACAAAACCAGGAACAACTTGCATCTTTAGCTTTCAAAATTCAAGACTGTGGAGCGAAAGGCGGAATCATTGTAAGCGTTTTAGGGTTACAAGAGGGATGCTACAAATATTCAGTCGTTTACCCTAACTGAAAATTCCACAAGACATGAATACATATTAAAATACTTAAATAAAATTCGCGTTGGATTTGTAGACGCATTAGCATCTCCAACTATTTCTATGTTGAGCGGAGAACTTAAAACAATAAAACAAACCCGTTAGTCATTAATTGAATTAGTGGCATAAAATTTTTCTATTTAGAAGTATAAAAAACACAAAGTATTATTGATAAGGATAAGTTATGAAGAAGTTTTTTTGATTTTAACGTTGGTTTTATCTGGGTGTGTAGGAATGAAAATGTATAAAGGAGTAGTTATTCAATACAGTAACGTTAATGAGAACCCTGATGGAACATACTCAATTGAAGTACTAGGGCACACGAATCTTACCAATGATGATATGGTTGATTTAGTAAAGGTAAAAGCCAGCGAATTGTGCAAGTCTGATATTGCTGAAATAGACTCTTTTGAAATGGGTACATATGGGTCACACACTCAATTTGGGTCAGTGTATCCCCCAAAAATAAACGCAATTGTTAGTTGTCAATCAGAGTAGTTTTCATAAAGCTTCCAATGTTGATATGAAACTGTCCCTTGTTAACGCATTAGATTCAGACTTTGAATTTCTTCTAAACCTTAGAATGAAGACTATGGATGAGCATCTACGAAACGCAGGTTTATTTTTGACCTTGGAACAACATAGCGCAAGAGTAAAAGATAAATTCCAGCTATCTCACATAATATTAGCTGGAACGCAGAGAGTTGGTTTCATTAAATTCGAGAACTCTGCGTCAAATATAGTTATTCATCAATTCCAGGTTTTGTCCGAACACCAAGGTAAAGGTTACGGCCGAGAAGTCCTTAATCACATACTGTCCAATGGTCATGGCAAAGTAGTTTGTCTTACCGCACTAAAGCAAAATCCAGCGTATAGACTTTATAAAAGCCTTGGCTTCATAAAAGTAGGAGAAGATACTTATGAGTATCATTTGGAGTGTAAAACACGATAACAGCGTAAATGTTAATAACTCACTTTAGCCCTTCAAAAAACCGTTGCCTTATAGAGTGGCTTACCTTAAGTTAGCTTTATCCTTATTTAAACGTTTAACATGTAACCCATTGCGGAGGTTTTATGGGAGTTTCATATAGGGGGTTAATTGGCTTCAGCTTCCTTGTGTTATCCAATTTAACCGTTGCAGACGAATGCCTTAAATCTTGTCAATTAGAGCAAGTAAAAGCCTATTTTTCAGCACTAGAAAACGTCGCTAAGAAAGGTTCTTCGCCTTCTGATATAGATGCTCTTCTTGATTTAACTCATGATGATGTGAAATATATTCACGTTGAATATCAGGCCAACTTTAACAAGGATACTTGGCGTAAGGCGTTTCTTCGAAACCTTAAATTAGGTCGATATCAAAACTCAGATAAACACCAAACTCGTATTTTAAATTCAATAGCAGGTAAAAACCATTTAGCCATTGAATACTCCCACGGACTTATTCAAGAAAACGGTAACTGGGAAGAAACTGACAAATACTTAGCCATTTTTGGTTTTACTGATGGCAAATTGTCACTAATCCAAGAGCTGTGGTAGAGAGTAGATAAAGAAGAAGATAACTATGCTGAAAATGAAAAACACTGCTTGCATTGATGCAAATCCAGAAGCAACGTGGGCATGTCTTAGTGACTTAGAAAACATTTCTTTATGGTCGGAAGCCGTTCTTTCATCAAAATGTGAAGGTGAACGGAAAACAGGAATTGGTGCCGAACGAACATGCCATATTGGCAAGAACACAGTTATAACTGAACGTTGGGTTGCTTGGAATGAGGGTGAATCTTACACCTATGAAGGGTTTAACTTACCTTTGGTTAAATCTGCCAAAAATACTTGGTCGGTGAAAGCTGAAAATGGACAAAGCTTACTCACGACGGAATCTGAGGTCGTACTTAAAGGCGGCATTTTTGGACGAATTCTTGAACCTTTAATGTTACTCATTTCAAATAAAATGGGTGCAGATGCTCTCGCCGCATTTAAATATTTAGTAGAAAACGGGAAACCTTATCAAGGCAAGCATTCATCTTTACCGAGAGTCTCTGTGACTTGCTAATTGCGCCATGTAAGTAATGTAAGTTTTCCACGAGAAAGAACTAAATCAAACCTTGTGTGTTTAATAGAACAACCGATAATGAATATAAAAAAAGCACAACCATCTGATATACCTTCAATTTTGATGCTATTGGAAGAAAAAGCAAAATTTGATAAGCAAATGAGAGGGTTTGAAGGACAAATTACTACTAACGAATGTAAGCTAAAAGAGACTTTATTTGGTGATCTTCCCTTTGCGCACGTTTTACTCGCAGACATCCAAGACAATGTAGTCGGCTTTGCCTTTTATCATTTCCGCTATTCTTCATTTTCAGGGCAACCATCAATTTGGCTAGATGATTTACTTGTGCTCAGTAATTGCCGTTCCAAAGGCATTGGTGAAAAATTAATGGTCCAGCTCAAAAGCGAGGCACTGCGCTTCAATGCATCCCATATTGCTTGGACTGCTAGTCCCCTTAATAAAAAAGGACAGCTGTTTTATGAACGTATCGGCGCTAACATTGACCGACTCGAAGGAGATCGACCTTTTTTCCGTTGGTCAATTTGACCATAACAGGAAATTATTCTTACAAATGAACTACAACCGCCCTACTCTGCACTTTATGAGAAATAATTTACCGTGTTGAACAGTACACCCCCTATGATAACAATTAGAAAAATTAACTCTTCTGAAGCCCAGCTAATTTCTGATTTAGCAATGAGATCTAAAGCACATTGGGGCTATGACAATGAATTTATGGCGGCTTGCGTTGACGAGCTTTCATATTCAGCAGAACAAATAATCAATGACGATTTTCGATATTATTTAGCAGAAGAAAACGGCAGTTTACTTGGTTTTTATATGTTAAATAACCTTGCAAATGAGACTGTGCTTTTAGAAGCTTTGTTTGTTGAACCCAGTCACATTGGAAAAGGCGTAGGACGTAGACTTTTAAAGCACGCCATTCAAACGGCAAAACGCTGTGGCGCAGCGGCGTTAGAAGCGCAAAGCGATCCCTATGCTGAGCCATTTTATGTCGCTATGGGTGCCACTATCACAGGAAGAAAAGAATCAGGCAGCATACCTGGCCGTTTGCTTCCAATGATTAATATTCAACTAAATAGCGCAGAATAACAACACAAGTTAGACTCATAAAAAGGGGATTTTCCACAGAGTTCAGTGGGTACAAGTAACTGTTGGTTTATAAAGGAAAAACAAGATAGACTAGGGTTTGTTTATTTTTTGAGTAGAGTAATGACACCGTTTTCGCCAAGTAAAAAATGGCAGATGCATCCTTGGCACGAACGCTACTTGCCTCGTTCAGATAGCCAAGATGGCGATCACAGAACGCCTTTTCAGCGGGATAAAGCAAGAGTATTACATTCCGCTGCTTTTCGTCGTTTACAAGCAAAAACCCAAGTTCTTGGGGTTGGTTTAAGCGACTTTTATCGCACCCGTCTTACTCATTCATTAGAAGCTGCGCAAATAGGCAGTGGCATTACTTCACAATTACAAGGTAAATACCCTCAAGAATCGGCCTATATTGGCCTAGATGGTATGCTCATTGAAACCTTGTGTTTAGCCCATGATATCGGCCATCCTCCTTTTGGTCATGGCGGTGAAGTTGCACTGAACTATATGATGCGAGATCACGATGGCTTTGAAGGTAATGGGCAAACATTTCGTATTGTCACTAAGCTAGAACCTTATACTCAAAGCCATGGTATGAACTTATCAAGACGAAGTTTGTTAGGGCTTGTTAAATACCCCAATTTTCTTGATACGCTTTCAGCTGAACACCCCGCTTCTGTTACCTCCACTCACAGAACGGTTATTGCGAAAAATTGGGTTCCGGCTAAAGGTTTATTCCGTTGTGACCAAGGCCATTATGAATGGATGATGGAACCTTTTTCACAGCAAGATAAAGACATTTTCTGCACCTTTAATCAATTTTCGGACAAGCACAGTAAAACTCAATATAAGTCTCTCGATTGCTCGATTATGGAACTGGCCGATGACATTGCCTATGGTATTCACGATTTAGAAGATGCCATTGCCATGGGAATGATTGACCAAACTCAATTTGTCGACAGCATAGTTCAGCCTATTATTGAACTTGACGTTCCTTGGCTTTCAAAAGAAATAAACGCAATTCAACAAAAACTGTTTAGCAGTGAACATCACATTCGTAAAAACACCATAGGCGCATTGGTCAATTGTTTTATTACTTCTATTGAACTCAGCACGTTAAATACCTTTGAACACCCTCTTCTCGATTTTAACGTGGCATTCCCAGCTCCCCATAAAAAGGCTCTGGATATCTTCAAGTTATTTGTATATCAACATGTTATTCTCAAACCTGAAATTCAAATATTAGAATACAAAGGTCAACAGGTTGTAATGGAATTGTTTGAAGCTTTTTCTTCTGATCCAGAGCGACTATTACCTACTAACACTGCTAAACGCTGGTTAGCGGCAAAAGAAGCTGGCAACGAATACCGAGTGATTGCAGATTACATTTCTGGTATGACTGACGAATTTGCATCCCGCCTCTATTCAAATATGTTTATTCCAAAACGAGGCGGAACTCACGATACCTTGTCGCTATAAAAACTAGACCGTTTTAAGCCCACTTCAGTCTCTATTTGGCCGTAATTATAACATTTGTATCCTATGTGCAACCTATTGTAAGAAAACACGGTCTATCTTTAGAGTAGTAATATAATAATAATGGATTGGATAAATGGGCAATAAGCGGTTCGCACCAAGCGTAAAATTGACAGAAGCAGACGTCACAGACCAAAACGTATTTAACGGTAGACGTAAACTATTAAAGTCTATGGGGTTTTTAGGAGCATCATCGTTACTTGCTTCATCGGGACAAGCTAATGCTCAGTTGTTCGATTTTTTCGGCTCTAGCGAAGAAGAAACGAAAAAGCCAAGCTCTTACCTGCCCCTTGAGTACAAAAAAAGTAAAGATAAGTCACAAGTGCTTACGCCCTATGAAAAAGTGGTGTCTTACAACAACTTTTATGAGTTTGGCACAGACAAAAGTGCACCTGCCGCCTATGCCCATGAAATGACTACAAACCCGTGGACGCTAAAAATAGACGGTTTATGCGAAAAGCCAACCACTATAAGTTATGACGATTTACACAATAAATTTCCTTTAGAAGAGCGTATATATCGACTTCGCTGTGTAGAAGCTTGGTCTATGGTTGTGCCGTGGGTTGGCTTCGAACTAGCCCGACTTATAAAGTTGGTACAACCGCTTTCGAGTGCTAAATATGTCGCATTTGAAACCTATGCCAATGCTGATGAAATGCGTGGTGTTAAAAGCCGATTCGCTGGCGGTGGTATTCAATATCCCTATGTGGAAGGCTTACGTATGGATGAAGCCATGCACCCGCTAACATTAATGGCTGTGGGTTTGTATGGAAGTTCATTACCGAATCAGAATGGTGCTCCAGTAAGGCTTGTGGTGCCATGGAAATATGGTTTTAAGAGCGCCAAATCCATTGTCCGTATTCGATTAACTGACAAAAAGCCGCCAACGACCTGGAATATACTTGCGCCCCATGAATATGGATTTTACGCGAACGTTAACCCTACAGTATCTCACCCTCGGTGGAGCCAAGCCAGTGAACGTCGTATTACAACAGGTGGCTTACTCGCAAGAAACAGAACTGAAACTCAGCTTTTTAATGGTTATTCAGAAGTTGCATCTATGTATTCCAATTTGAATTTAAAACAAAACTTTTAATGAAAAGACTGCTATCAAAGCCCTTACGCATATCGAATAAAGTACGTGTTACCGCTAAAACCCTAATACATTTGATTGTATTGGGGTATTTAGGAGGATTATTTTATTTTGGAATAAACGATTCGTTAGGTGCAGACCCCGTGAAAATCCTTATTCACAATTCAGGCTTAACAGCGGTTATATTGTTGCTTGTTACCCTTATTATCTCTCCCCTAGCTCAGCGCTTGCCTTGTGCTGACTTCATGAAATTTAGACGGCTATTTGGCGTGTATGCGTTTTTTGCGGCCTTATATCATTTAGTCATATTTGCCGTGTTTGATTTACAAATGAACATTGGTCTTCTTATCAGTGAAATAATAAGAAG
>CAYUZL010000184.1:0-3570 GCA_964449725.1 uncultured Alteromonas sp.
CCGTTGCAGTTTTTGATTCAAATAATTTTATACACAATTCATGCCAAAACAAAAAACCATTTAAAATCAATAAATTGAATTAAGTTCAATACTTTTACGCACTAACCTCTTCACTTTTTGGGTGCACCGTCTGCGCATTAACAGCGCAATGATAGATGTCTTCCCGAAAAACCGATGCAATAAAGGGTTGAGATCGTGCTTCTGCTTTTACATGACCCGCGGATATCATTTGATTCAATACCCACTCTCCTTGAGAGATTGATGGGCAATTGTCATGGGTGCCGTTCTCTTGACCAAATAAATTGTACAAAGGTACAGAACGCGGGTTTTGACCAACCTGGGTCAAACAACTCCCTAATAATGAAGGAGTAAGTACATCTAGCTGAGCACTTAAATAGGCTTTATCAGATAACATACGTGCCGCTTCAAAACGATTTGGTAGAGGCACTAACCACGCACAAGCTTCTCTAAGAGCACCAATTAATGCCACAACAGACGCTTCATTTTCTTCGCTCCAAGTACGCTTTAGTCCTAATACTTTCTCTGGCATAGCTGGCCATATGTCGCAAGATGTTACCGCTGTGATCCCAATACCCGAGCGAACCGCTTGCGCATTCCAAGGGCTACCCACGCAAAAACCATCAATATCCCCCCGCTTCATGGCATCAACCATATTAGAAGGCGGTACAACAATGACATTAACGGCATCAATAGGAATGTTATATTGGGCTAACCAACTACGAAGTTGATAAAAATGGCAGCTATAAGGAAACACAGTAGCAAAAGTAAGCTTTTTACCTTTTTTAGCTCTTTCTTCTATTAATGTGGCAAGACGAGATGCGGGTAATGGCAAAGAGTACTCTATGCCAATAGAGTGGTCGCCATTGCATTTTTCAAATACTTTATTTGAAAGTGTAATCCCATTACCTTGGCGGCTTAGTACAAAAGGCGCGATCACATCTACAGCAGGCCCTCCAAGCCCCAACGCACTAGCAAAAGGCATAGGTGCAAGCATGTGGGCACCATCAATAATATTGGCGTGTAATTTATCTCTCAAGGTTGCCCAAGAATTTTGACGAGATAAAGTGACGTCTAATCCCCATTTTTCAAAAAAGCCCAGATGCTTAGCTACAACTAAAGGTACACAATCGGTAAGAGGCATAAAGCCTAGAGTTAAGGGAATCATGTTACATATCCAGCATGGTCGCGACAGACAAAATATTTTTCGCGACGTGTTCTATTGTTTGGCTTATATCCATCGCATTTTTACGAAGCAAAGAATAGGCTTCTTTTTCTGTCAACCCTTTGGTTTCCATAAGCCATATTTTTGCTTGTTCTACGGTTTTTTGTTTAGTTAACTGCTGTTGCGTAGAGGCGAGTTCATTCTTTAACTGTTGATGCTCATCAAATCGCGCTATGGCAATTTCAATAATGGTACGTACTCGGGTAGGGTCTACGTCTCCAACAACGTATGCACTAACCCCGGATTTAACCAATGAGTTAATTGTGTCAGTATCTTCGTTTTGTGAAAACATAACCACTGGCTTCGGATTCGCCGCAGACATAACAGATAAGCTTTCGACAATATCGCGATCCGGAGATTCAACGTCCATTAAAATTAAATCTGGCTGGTATTCTTCAACCAGACGTAAAAATACGGCGCTACCAGAAGATAAGTGGGTCACAGAATATTTTTCAGGATCCAGTGCGTTTATCATTTTTTGCGCTTTTTCGGCATCTTTTTCAATAAAAAGTACCTGAAGACAAGAATCAAAGGCCATACAACAATTAAGTATCAAGAAATTAACTTATTCGAATGTATAAGCAAAATTCTATCCACATTGATGAAACCACCACTCCCAATGATAAATAGAAAAACAACAAGGCGTGCAGCACCACAACAATGCAACATTGCACCACTATGGTGACAAGAGTGCTTCTGTTACTTTCATTTCCTCATTAAAAACTCACTCTTTAACAAGTATTTAACACCGCAACCCTTTATCCATAAGAGTTTCAAATATTCGGGATATAAATGTCATAATATTTGCATGCATTTGCGTAAAATTAAGACTCTTTTCCACTTACGGATGTAAAGTTTACATATTATGGACGAAAATAACCCCATCGAAATAGTGAAAGGAGATACTGAACGTTCATTATTTCTCAAAGTTATTGTGTTATTTTCCCTTATTCCTTTATTTTTTATTAATTTAGGAGGAAAACACTCACCGATAGTATTGGAATTTATTGAGTCTGGGCATTTTGTTGTATTTTTCATTGCGGGTCTTTTTCTTTTCCCGAATATTAAGCTCCCTATTCCTGAACGTTTTCTATTTTCCTTAAGAGGCATAGCTGCAATTAGCTTTGTTATCGAAAGTTTGCAAGAGGCCGTAGGCCGCCACTTTTCTCTAATAGATATTTACAGGAATTTAATTGGCTATGGGATGGGAGCAAGCTTTATCGTGTTAAAAGGCACGCAACTAACCAAGCTAAAATTAAAGTCGGCGTTTGTATTCTCAATATTATTAATCGTTACTGTCATAGAAAGAAAGAGTTTAATAAATCAAATAGCAAATGAGCTCAGCACCTTTAACAGTTTAGAAATCATTGCCGATTACATTGCAATTCTACCGCAAATTAACGTGTTCGGTTGATATGTTCGATTAATCCTTCACTTGCATACTCAATCAGCTCAAGCACGATTTCAAAGCCTCTCATTCCTCCTCTATACGGGTCAGGAACATCAACGACTCTACTTCGAATATTTTCATTTGCATACCCCATAAATAACTGCGTTTTTTTGGCAGTTTCTTCATTACCTAAAGCAATCAGGTTATCGAGGTTAGAAGAATCCATAGGAAGGATATAGTCAAAGTTTTCTAAGTCTTCAATTACTACTTTACGACTTTGAATTCCAGTAAAACTATAGCCTTTGTTCCTTGCTACTGTTTGCGACCGTTTATCCGCGGGCTTACCGGGATGAACGCAATGTGTGCCTGCTGAATCGACCATACAATCAAGGCCTGCACTCAGCGCCTTATGTCGAAACACTGCTTCTGCCGTAGTGGAGCGACAAATATTGGCGTAGCATACAAATAAAATTGATGGTTTTTTAATGTTCGCAGACACAGCTATTTCCCTTTAATGACCTAAACGCTCTCGTTGGTAACTGCCATCTTGTACTCTTTGGCACCACTCACGGTTGCCTAAATACCACTGTACCGTTTTACGAATACCCGATTCAAACGTTTCTTGAGGTGTCCATCCCAGTTCTTTTTCTATCTTAACAGCATCAATTGCATAGCGCATGTCGTGACCTGGGCGATCTTTTACATAGGTAATCAAGGCTTCGTATGAACTAGACTTGGGCACTAGATCATCCAAAATTGTGCAAATGGTCTTAACCACGTCCAAATTTTGCTTTTCGTTGTGTCCACCAATGTTGTAAGTTTCACCTATTGCGCCTTTTGTCGCCACTGTGACTAAGGCACGAGCGTGATCTTCAACAAATAGCCAATCTCTAATTTGGTTTCCTTTTCCATATACAGGTAATGGCTTACCCTCAAG
>CAYUZL010000185.1:0-5359 GCA_964449725.1 uncultured Alteromonas sp.
TTAATGGATCATTTGATTTTTGGTGCGGTTAATCGTGTGAGTTTAGGTATTTATAACCACAGTGATGACATTCGGCCATTAATTGAATCCATTCATTCTGCTACAGATGTGTTTGCTTAACGAGGGTATATGACCAACAAAGAATACCAAGCCATACTAATGGGGCATTATAAATCGCCTTTAGGACTGGGTGTGATTAACGAAAGTCATACTGTTGGCAAGGGCGTTAATTCGCTTTGTGGAGATGAAATAAGAGTAGGCGTTAAGGTAGACGATGGCATCATTACGGATATCACGTTTGAAGCAAGAGCCTGTTCAATTTGTATTGCTTCTTCTTCAATAATGACGCAATTGCTGACTAGCAAAAAAACGTCTGAAGTGAATTCTCTATACAGCGAACTACTTACCATATTGGAGCAAGGTAATGCAAAACCAAAATCACCCGAACTTTTAGTGCCACTTCTGAATATTAGCAAAATGCCGTCGAGACATAAGTGTGCCTTGCTGAGTTGGGAGGCATTACGTGACGCATGTAAACTTTAACGAGCACCTAAAACCTTCTTGTCTGTTGATTTTGAGTATATTTATCTTGCAATGTAACGCGAATTTACAAGGAACTCTCTTTTTCGCGACGAGTTTCTTGTTGCTGTTCACCATCGTGTTCATTCATGTTTTACAGTTCAAAAAACTCATTTTATTTATCTGGGAAATGTCGTTTGCCTTTATTGGCCTTTTTATTGGTTTCTACCTAGAATTTGGTATAACCAATGTGGATATTTTTTACGAACTGTGTGGGCAAGGGAATATGTATGCGATTGCTCCAATAACAGTAAAAGGAATGTTTGTTGGCTGTATGTTTGGAATGCTGGTTGCGGGTAGTTCAAAAATTAGTTTGGCGAGATTAGTGTGCCTGAATTTAGGGATGCTCATCGGGATGTTGATTTTTGAGAAATTCAAGAGCGATGTAAATGTAGCCAATGCTCAGTTACAGATGTTTGCCCACTTAATATTGATGATCATCGTAGGACATATTTTTCATATGATCTACGAATCAATTATGTACTACGCAAAGCTTAAGTTGCAGTGCTTTGATATTTTAATTAGCAAAAAGGAACAAAAATGATGACAATGAATAAAGCTATTTGTTTTACGTCCATCTGTGTTTTTTGCAGTTTACAGACCTCAATGGCAGCACCGTTCGAAAAAGGAAACATACTTGTTAGGGGCGGTATTGCTCATGTTGAACCCAATGATAGTAGTAGTGAAGTCACTGGCATCGCTGAGTCTTCGGTAGGTGTGGATGCAGATACTCAACTAGGGCTCACGGGTAGCTACTTTTTTAATGAGAACCTTGCATTGGGGTTACTTGCATCAACACCCTTTTCTCATGACGTTATTGCCAACGGCAGTATCGAAGGGCTTGGGCGAATAGCCGAGGCAACTCAACTTCCTCCAACGCTAACACTGCAATATCACTTTTCCGGTTCAAACAAGTTAAAGCCCTATGTTGGATTAGGCTTTAACTACACCATTTTCTTTGATGAAAATTCTACTAGCGCCTTAGACTCTGCGTTAGGTGGACAAACTGACGTATCCTTAGATAATTCATTTGGGGTGGCGCTGGAAGCTGGTATAGATATAGCACTATCTGATAAATGGTACTTGAATGTGTCCGCTTGGTATATTGATATTGACACTACGGCGAGTTTAACAACAGGTAGTACAGTACGTGAAGTTAACGTAGATGTAGATCCTTTAGTTGGGTTAATTGCCATAGGTTATCGATTCTGATCAAAAGAGTTGGCAGTAACGTGGAAATGAAATAATCTTTGTTAAGCGTAATGGCATGGAATGTTTTGCACTCATAATGAGTAAACCTGTACATGCGCTTTGATTAGAGATATTTAATGGAAACTTTACAGTATAAACTACAACAGTTTGACCCTGGTATTGTTTGGTTAGATTACAACAACCGGATCAGTGCTTTAAATTCAGTTGCAATGGACGTGCTTGGTAACTTAAGAGAGTTAGCTCTTGGAGAAAACATACTTAATTTCCACCCCGAAAAAAGCCATGAAAAAATTAAACTATTGCTGAAAGAATCACATTGTCCGATGGATTCTCCCGCACCTGTGTCTATGATGGTCAATGCGATTGATCGTTTATTAATGATTAAAGTTAGCAAAATGTATGGAGAAAAAGACGTCGTTGGCACCTGTATGATTTTTTATGATCTTACTGATATAGCGTCGGGTGTTAACAGTGAAAACTCAAGCAGTAATAAGCCTTTAAAAATAAGGAAAATTCCTGTTTATAAAAATAATCGGATCCTGTTAATTGATTTGAAATCTATTATTTTTATTAAAGCCGAAGGGCACTATTGCTCTTTGTACACAATAGATAATGAATATATGTGTAACTTGTCTATGTCTGACTTGGAAGGTACGTTAGATATTGAGAGCTTTACTCGGGTGCATCGAAGCTTTATTGTCAATCTTGACGAAGTGAATGAAATCGAAAGAAAAAATAAAGACATTCTGTTAAAAGTGAAAACCAATAAAGAACTCACTATCCCTGTAGGGCGCAATCAACAGGCTTTGGTTAAACAATACCTAAATCTGATTTAGTGCTTCGTACTGTTAAAGATAAAAAAGATGAACTCACTTAGTATTACGTGGAATACGGAACTCCTATCGTAGCGAGAAATAAAGAATGTGCTAGGATGGCTGTTGTGTGAATAAAAATAATAATTAAAAATACCGCCGCAATGGAATACGGTAAAAAGTGAGCTAAATATGCAATCAGATCCTCTATCAACACATTCTCCTTTGTTTACTAACGACGCTACTGTTATGGGCATTATCGCCATAATGTTAGCCCTAGTGTTTTACACGGCCAACAGTCAATCGGCGTTTTGGAAAAAGTTTTACCTATTTATTCCTTCTGTTCTGGTGTGTTATTTTTTGCCCTCGTTGTTAAATACCTTTGGTTTAATCGATGGTGAAAACTCGAAACTGTATTTTGTGGCTTCTCGTTATCTGTTACCTGCGTGCTTGGTATTGCTCACCTTAAGTGTCGATTTAAAAGCCATTGCAAAACTGGGTAAAAAAGCGATTATTTTGTTTTTAACAGGCACCTTAGGCATTGTTATTGGAGGGCCTATTGCGCTGTTAATTGTATCGAGTTTTGTTCCCGAATTAATTGGCGTAGAAGGCCCTAACGCCGTTTGGCGAGGGATGACAACTGTTGCTGGAAGCTGGATTGGCGGAGGCGCGAATCAAGCATCGATGAAGGAAATCTACGGGGCAGGGGACCAAATATTCTCGGTTATGGTGACGGTAGATATCATTGTTGCCAATCTTTGGATGGCGGTATTGCTTATTATGGCTGGCAATGCAAAAGCCATTGACGGCAAAACCGGCGCTGATACCTCTGCGATTGAATTGCTTAAAGCCAAAGTTGAAGCGTTTCAAAAAAAGCATGCTCGTATACCCACATTGACCGACACCATGATTATTCTTGGTGTTGGCCTAGGCGTAACGGGCTTTGCTCACCTATTTGCTGACAATGTCACGCCGTATTTTATTGAACATTTTCCTAATCTAGACCGGCTGAGCTTTCATAGTAAGTTCTTTTGGATGATTATCTTCGCCAGCACCGTTGGGGTTATTTTGTCTTTTACTCGAGCAAGAGAGCTTGAAGGTGTTGGTGCATCGAAAATGGGCTCGGCATTTTTATATATTCTTATTGCGACTATTGGCATGAAGATGGATGTCACTATGATAGTCGATGCGCCTATTTACTTCGTTATTGGCGTTATTTGGATGCTTATTCATGCCAGTTTAATGCTGCTTGTTGCTAAATTATTAAAAGCACCGTTGTTTTATATGGCTGTAGGCAGTCAGGCTAATGTCGGTGGTGCGGCGTCAGCGCCTATTGTTGCAGCAGCATTCCATCCATCTTTGGCTCCTGTGGGAGTTTTACTTGCGGTTCTGGGGTACACTGTCGGCACTTATATGGCGTGGTTTTGCGGACAAATATTGCAAGTTGTCGGCTAGGTGTAATATTTCCTTTCTTCTTTTTTAACATTTGATAATCTACGTAGGCTCACGGTTTTAATGTGAGCCAAGGATAGAGTTTTTATTAGAATTTAGAGGAAAATATGGAAAACACGGAAGCGAATACAAGCACACCTTTAGATGGAAACGCATTAAGTCGAACTGTCAATGTTAAGTTTCATGGAAAAGCGGGAGAGTTCTTTTCTATATGGATCGTCAATTTATTGCTGACTATTGTCACCTTAGGTATTTATTCTGCCTGGGCTAAAGTTAGAACCAATCGATATTTCTATTCTAATACCGAAGTGGATGGGCATCGATTTTCTTATTTAGGGGACCCAGTGCAAATTCTTAAAGGACGTATTATCGGATTATTGCTATTTGGTGCTTATTATTTGGCATCAGCATTTAGTCCAGTTATCGCCCTTGTTATCATGTTGGTGATACTTGCTGCGACACCACTGTTAATCTGTTTAAGTCTTAGATTTAAAATGCATATGACGTCGTACCGCAATGTAAGATTTAATTTTACTGGCACTTATGGTGACGCACTAGTTTATTTTATTCTCTTGCCTATAGCTTCATTTTTTACTCTGTATTTAGCTTTGCCTTGGGTATTGAAATTAATGGATGAGTTTATTTATAAGAATATCACTTTTGGCGAAAAAGAAGTGAAAACAGAATTGCGTACCAGTGAGTATTACATTAGTGCATTAGGCGCCGTTGCAATAGCGTTTTTAGTTATAATTCTTGCTATACTTATAACCGCAGCCGTTACGGGGGGATCGCTATCTGAATATACTGGTCCTGAAGCATTAGTTGAACAAACGTACTTTATGACGACGTTTATGCTGGCATATGTTTTACTTCTTGTTGTAGCTTCCAGTTTTTATGCAGCACGTATACGTAACCATATTTTTAATACGTCAAGAATTAATGAAGTAGCAAGTTTTCATTCTAATTTATCAGTTGGACGATTAGTATTTTTACGAATTACAAACTTTTTAGCACTGGTTTTTTCTTTAGGTTTAGCATTGCCTTGGGTTAAAGTTAGAACCGTTGCTATTCTTGCGCAAGTGACTGATGTTAATGTGCTTGTAGGGGCAGATAATGTTTTAGTTGATGCCTCTAAATCCGCTAGTGCCGTAGGAGAAGAAGTTGCTGACGTGTTTGATTTAGATATTTCTTTAGGATAAACGAGATGCTAGTACAAGGACAGTTTTATTCTGAAGGGAGTTCTAAGTGCCATGAGGCTGAGGTTATTCTCAGCCAAAGTGGACTTTTGTCATTAACCATTGAAC
>CAYUZL010000186.1:0-2748 GCA_964449725.1 uncultured Alteromonas sp.
TCCTAACACTAAGGAGCGTATAAACATAGAATTTCTGTTGAGATTGCTAATTTCGACAAACATAGCAAATTTATTGTTCAGTTTTTATTTTACTATTTTGCGAGTTAATAATTTATAAGGATCGCGATGTCAGTTTTAGAGCATACTGAGTACAACAATCATGAGCATGTTGCTTTTTACAATGATGAATCATCTGGTCTAAAAGCCATTATTGCTGTTCATAATACCAATTTGGGTCCTGCTCTTGGAGGCTGCAGAATGTGGCCTTATGCGAGTAGTGAAGAAGCACTAACCGACGTACTCAGACTATCAAAGGGAATGACTTACAAAGCGGCTATGGCAAATGTGGCTTTGGGCGGCGGAAAGTCTGTGATTATCGGAGATGCTCGTGCCTGTAAAACGCCGGCAATGATGGAAGCTATGGGGAAGTTCGTAGATACGTTCAAAGGGAACTATTACACTGCTGAAGATTCAGGTATTTCAGTTGAAGATTTACAGCAGATGGAGAAAAACTCAGACTTTATTGCGGGTACTCACTCTAAATATAACATTAGTGATGAACAATCTGATGGCAACCCTTCACCGGCGACAGCTTTAGGTGTATTCGTAGGAATAAAAGCTGCAGTAGCATATCAACGCCGAACTGATTTAAGTGGTATTAAAGTGGCCATCCAAGGGGTAGGAAGTGTAGGAATTCGCTTAGCGAGGCACTTAAAAAAGGCCGGTGCAGAACTATTTGTTGCGGATGTTTATACGCCAAATGTAAAATCTGCAGCAGAAGAACTTGATGCTGTAATTGTTAGTCCTCAAGATATATTGAGCCTAGATGTTGATGTTATTGCACCGTGTGCTTTAGGTGCATCAATTAACCCTAGTTCTTTACCAAGTATTAAGGCGACAATAATTGCGGGCGCAGCGAACAATCAATTATCCAGTGAAATCGTTGGGACGGAATGTCGAAAGCGCGGAATTCTTTATGCGCCGGACTATGTAATCAATGCGGGTGGAATAATTGATATCTACCATCAACAAATGGAAAGTTCAGATACACAACTAAGAAATCACATTGAAAAAATAGGTGAAACATTAACCGAAATTTTTAATCGCGCTGATAGCCTAAATTTAGCAACAAATATTGTCGCAAACAAAATTGCAGAAGAGCGATTTTTGAAAAAATGAAAAGCGCTTGCATGAACAGTCCAACTTGTTCATAATGCGCGCCTTCAATGGTAGGCCTTTGGTCCTCCCGCAATGATACTTTGTGAACTCGGTCAGGCCTGGAAGGGAGCAGCCGCAGCAAACGACTCATGTGCCGGGATGCGGCTGAAGGTTTGCCACCCAATATTTCATATTGAATTACGAATTACTACTTTCTAAAAAGTGTATAGCTTTTCCTACAGCCTCTTCGACATTCATTTTCATTTGCATTCTTTCGCTTTGTGGCAGATAAAAAGCCATATCTACTTCATAACGAATGTATCGAGGTGGAACTTGATTGAGAGCTAAACAGCATAAATCTGCCAAATAGTCAGGCGATTGAGTTTTGTCTAAGCCTAAAGTCGTCACGTGCTCTATTATCAAATGTTCATAGTAATTGTGAATATCATCATCCAATTTCATTTTATGATCTCTTTTATATAATTTTTATGCCTAATTACGATATAAAGATAGTTTGTAGATTATAAAAACAAAAGTGAGATTTGTATTTTAAATAAGTTGGTTGAAAAATGAGCTGCTGTAAATTTTTATTTACACAAAAGGTCTAGTTCTTTCAATAGTATTGGAACTTTCACTGCTCATTGAAACTGTTAAGTTGACCAGTAGTGTTCTATTTGGTTATTATTTTAACGGGAAATTTTCTCAAACAATAAATAAAACGTCATTATTAATTGTAACGAGTAATTAATGATTGAACGAATAATAAACACTAAATAAATTTAGTGGTCTAGGGAGACAATACATGTTTAAAAATTCAAAGCTGGCTTCGGCTATTAGGCTTGCTGGGCTGGTTGGTGCTGCATCGACTATCCTTACTACCCCTCTATACGCTCAAGAGTCTTCAGGCGAAGAAGAAGTTGCAGTTGAAAAAATTGCTGTAACTGGTTCTAGAATACGTAAAGCTGATTTTTCCAGTAACGCGCCAGTTGCAACAATCAGTGCTGAACAATTTCAACTAACAAACTCAGTGAATACAGAGGCATTACTTAACACTTTACCTCAAACGGTTCCTGGTTTAGACCGTTCATCTAATAACCCTGGTGGAGGTATCGCAACTGTAAACCTTCGTGGTTTAGGTACTAACCGAACACTAGTGCTAGTTGACGGTATTCGTGCTACACCGACTACATCAGCAGGTACTGTAGATATTAACACTATTCCAGCAGCGCTTATTCAAGATGTAGAAGTTCTAACTGGTGGTGCATCAGCTATTTATGGTTCAGATGCAATAGCAGGTGTTGTTAACTTTAAGCTTAAGAGAAATTTCGAAGGTGCTGAAGCTCAAGTTAGTTATGAAACGACAGAGGAAGGTGATGCAGCCATTACAAATGGTTCATTAACCATCGGTGGAAATTTCGATGACAATCGCGGTAATGTAGTTTTATCTTTACAATATTTTATAAGTAACCCTGACAGATGAAACTTACCGGTCAACTAAATGATCTTTGCAAACAAATTTATAACATTGACTTGCAGGTGTCGCAAACAGAACAAAGATGATAATGTTGAGTTTGAGTGAAAAACGGCATT
>CAYUZL010000187.1:0-5545 GCA_964449725.1 uncultured Alteromonas sp.
ACTATACGTATTAAGGATTACAGTTCCGATTGGGAAAATATAATTTTTTACACCGACGGAAAAGACAGCGCAGGTAGTTATTTTCTATATCAATCAGGCAAACTTACGTTGCTCGCATCTTCTCGCCCCGACTTGCCCGTGCCTGGTATTTCAGATGTAATAGAATATAGCTACACAGCTAGAGACGGCTTAGAGATCCCCACCCTGCTGACTTTTCCTAAAAATAAAGAGGCAAACAACTTACCTGCCATCATGATGCCTCATGGCGGCCCTGAAAGTTACGACAAAAAGGGATTTGACTACCTTGCACAATATTTCGCTAACCGCGGTTACTTAGTGATACAACCTCAGTTTAGAGGCTCTAAAGGTTTTGGTGCTAGCCACACGCTAAAAGGGCGAGGCGAATGGGGTAGGAAAATGCAAGACGACCTTACTGATGGCGTAGAAACACTCATTAAAGAGGGCATCGTTGACGGTTCAAAAGTGTGTATCGTCGGCGCAAGTTATGGCGGCTATGCAGCCTTAGCGGGTGCGGTGTTTACTCCCGAGCTTTACAAATGTGTGATCTCCATAAATGGCGTCAGTCATTTACCTAAAATGATGGGTTCAGAACGTCGGCAATACGGTAAAAATCATTGGGTTATTGCCTATTGGGATGATGTTATTTCTGGCGGAGAATTCGATAAGGATCACCTTAAAAGTATTTCTCCGGCCAACCACGTAGAAAACATTCAAGCACCCGTACTATTGATTCATGGCGAGTATGACAAAGTCGTACCCTGGAGCCAGTCTGATTACATGTTAAGTAAAATGAAACGAGCAAAAAAAGACGTCACTTTCGTCAAACTCCCTAAAGGTGATCACTATCTTAGTACATCAGAAAATCGCTTAAAAGCCATGGAAGCCATTGACGACTTTATGAACACCCATATGTAAAAAACCAGCAGCCGTCATTGCGCTTTTTAATCACTTTCAACCATGACACAGATGATAGAAGACTATCATTCACACCATGGTTGAAAGCAACGTTCCAGAATCTAAGTTAACCTTTTCTTGCCGTAGTATTTAAGATAGAAAACGCAGTGATCACAACCAAGCTGATGCCAAACATTGGAAATACCACGCCTAATAGAACAATGATACCTATCAAAGTTTTATCCACGTTAAAACGCTGAGGTACTCGAGGTACTCCCCAACTTCCTTGGGGTTTTCGCTTTAAATATGAAAAACAAGCCCCTGTTGCAGATATAAACAATAAGACGGCCACAGTGAGTACTGCAATCCAATTTAACAGCCCATATTCTCCCTGATGTAAACGCATAAACAGCTGTCTCGCATCCATAAGTACGCCAACTTGATCCCAAGTAAGCTGCTTAATGGTTTCGCCTGTGTACTGATTTACGTAAAGAACCAATTGATCTTCCGTATAAAAAGCGCGATTGGTTATTTTATATGTCCCTTTCGAACCTTTAGGAAAAGTAATCGATACATCGCCGTTAAGTTGGTAGTCTTGTATTGCAATAGCCGCAATAGCATCTAAATTCAGGGGTTCAACGTTATTTGGGTTTGTTGATTCGAGCCCTTTACCGCTTCGCCAAAACATAGGATAACCTGTATTGGTTTGCTGTTGTACCCACTTCAATTGGCTGCCAAACATATCAGTCCAAGGCATTCCTCCTGCTAAGAACATCAACAAAACAAGGGAACACCAAAAACCCAACACGGCATGTAGGTCTCGGAATAGTTTTTGTTTTCCTTGGTTAAAGCGAATGCTAAATACACCACCACTGCCAGCCCCTTTGTGAGGAAACCAGACATATACGCCAGTTAGAATAAGTACAATAAACCAACTTGCGACCAACTCTACAATCAAGGTTCCCGGTTTACCTAGTAACAATTCTCCATGTAACTTGCGTACGTCGTACATAAAGGTTTCTTGTTGGTTTACTGCACCTTTTACTGAACCAGTATGGGGGTCGACAAACAATTCATTACCTGCACGACTTTTACCTTTTAACTTAAAAGCCGTGTTGTACCTCTCATCTTCGGTAAGAGTAACCCCAACAATAGGTTTATCTGTAGATGCTTTTGCTATTCCTAATTGCTCTGATAAGCTTAATTTGGGTTGATCCATATTGTCTTCAGATACAAAATATTGTGATGCATAAACTTGATGATTTACATTATCTTTAAATAAATAAATCGTACCGGTTATGGCTAATAGCGCGACAAAAGGTAAAGTGATTAATCCCGCTATTACATGCCACTTCCATAGCCAAATATTGAGCAAGTTATTTTTTTGCAACATCGTCTCTTCCTTACTGAGAATTAAAAGCGATAGGACGCGCCCGCATAAAGGGTACGACCTTCAATTGTTCTAAACGTAAACTCACCACGGCTAAAGGTCGCTCGGTCTTCTTGGGTATCAGTGAAATTAAGCAAATGTGCCCAAATTCGCCAATTTTCCAAATAATAGTTCACTCTTAAATTAAGACGTTCACCACGGGTAAAGCGCGATTCCGCAGAATTCTCATTATCAGCGAAGTAGTCACTGTAATAATCCGCTTCTAATTCAATACTTAATGCATCTACAGGCTGCCAAGCAATTCTGGCATTCACGTGATGATCAGGAGAGCGACGTAAAATATTGCCACTCAAATCGTCATCCGCACCTGGAGTACTTTGTACAAATGAATCGTATTTATTACGAGTATAGGTATGGGTAACCCCAAAACTCACAGGTAAACCTTGAGGTGCATATTCAACAACACTTTCAATGCCTTTAACGGTTACACCACCTGCATTGGTCGTTAACTCATACTCAAATTCACCACCAAATGATTCATCAAAACCAACGAACTCTTGGGTTACTAGGTAGTTATCTATCTTGTTGTGATAAGCAGAGGTGTCAAATCGCCATGCCCCTACACTTCCCCGTAAACCGAATTCAATATTTAACGCTTCTTCTGGCTCAAGTAAATTAGTTGTGGCGTCTAAACCGAGAAAATTTCTAAGTTGTGCATCAATGAAGAGATCGTCTAAATCGGGGGCATAAAAGCCTTCAGAAATGCTCCCCCATACTAAAATGTTTGAGCTAACTTCATAGGTAATACCAAATTTAATGGAGGTATCTGAAAACCTTGCGTCTTCATCAAAGTCAGTGTTGCTGCGTTCTATGTCTTCATGTCGTAAACCGGCGGTCACTTCAAAGCCATCAGCGAACGCATTTTGCACTTGCACAAAATATGCGTTGATTTGCAGCTCATTTAAAAAGGTATCGAATTCACCTTCTAAATCAAAATCATTGCGACCAAATTGTCGTACATCTTGCTCGCCGTCATATAATTCATACCCCCCGATGATATTAGCGGTATTAAAATCATGTCGATATTGAACGCGCACGTTATAACTCAAATCATTTTCGTCTTGGGGCCCGCTAAAACGAGAGGCGCCAATGGTGTCTTTTTCTCTTCTTACGAGAGTTGTATTTAACTCACCACTTTCCATTAAGTGGTCATAAGACAGACTGAACGTTGTTTGTTCCAAATCTGTTGAAGAGCTTAAGCTTCCAGCTTGAGTTGGGTCGTCTCTTAATTCTTGAGCGGTAAGATCACCACGTTCATTTTCATCTTCTTCAAGGTATTCAGCACGGGCAGTTATTTTAGCGTAGTCATTCAAGTTAAAAATTAGCTTACCACTGGTTTGTTTTCTGTCGTCTTTTACCAGCTCTCTCAAACCATCTAAATGTCGCGTATTCACATCAAAGAAATACCCAACAGAATTGACTGTACCCGCTGTACTAAACCGCGCTCGCAACCGATTAAAATCACCCGCTTCTAACGAAACCAATGTTTCTGTTTCTTTTGGCGCATCTCTGGTTACAACATTTATAACACCACCAAATGCATTATTGGCAAACAGTGCAGAGGTTGGGCCTTTAATGACTTCCACCCGCTCGATGTCAAAGGTGTTAGTACGATCAAGGCGCTGTGTTGCACCTTCATAGGGGTTTTCAAGAGGAATACCATCAACCAAAGGTACGGTGTAACCTTTGCCACCATCGGGAATACGCAAGTTGCGAACTTGAGTTTCACCTGGGATGCGGTCTAAAAATTCGTTGGGGTCAACAAAGCGAATACGCTCTAATTCAGATCTTCCAACAACAAAGGAATTCAATGGCAACTTTTTCAAATCGATGCCGCCTAAGGTTGCGCCTTCAGTATTGCTATCTCCCAAAACGGTAATACGCTCAATCAAGGCTTCGGGTTGACTTGAGGATAATTCGTCGTCGGCCCAAACTGACGCAGAAAATAGTAAAAAAGTTGAAGATAATCCCAATGTTACGGACGTTTTTATACAAAAAGGCAACGCATACGCACGTCTAACAGACGCACATAAAAATGTGTGTTTTTTAATAATCATTTTAAATTCTTAATTTAAATATCTAATTGAATGCGAGTCACAAATCGAATCGCGAATGTATGTATTTAAAAAAAGAAGCTTGGGGGACCACGAGATAGCGCTGAAGAATATTGAGCACTTAAATGGATAAAAAATAAATACTCAGAAGTTTGAATGTATCGCAGTGATTCAAGGATATTATCGAACATCATAATATCGTCAGTACTGACATCAGATAAGAAAGAGTAAACACAATCAATCTCATCGGAACCACTTTGATAATCAGTGGGAGGGGCGATTTCTACAATATCACCAGTTAATAAGTAAGCGGCTTCAGATACCCACTTTATGGTACTACCCGTACAAATAAGCATAACGTCTGCTTTCGTTGCAGCCAGTTTTTGTGCGCTATTCATAGAATAGGATGCAAGCAAAGGCGAAGCTATACTGTTAAACAGTATGCCTGCGCACAACAGAAACATAAGGCAATGACGGTAACCTGTAGTTGTCATGTTTTACAGCTTGCTCACTAATAGAAACAAAAACTCAAGATGGCAGTGTAACCATATCTTCGATATCAAACCAACATTTTTCATTCTCTTTCGAAAAATTCTTCAACTAAATCAGCAAGACGTTCGTCTAATTCATCTTCAAAATCACTAATGTCGATACTAAACGCACCTAAAAAAGCTTTTGCTTGCTCTTGTTTAATCGTAGCTTTTTGTATTTGATATTCAACTTCAGGCAGTGACTTGTCGTACCGAGGTTTAATAACCCAATGCAATATGTTTGCGTAAAGTTCTTTTAACTTAGGCTTTGCGTAGGTACAAAACTCCTCCACATATTTAATTCCTTCAGGCCCCAAGCAGCCTGGTTCCAATCGCACCAAAATATGCATTTTTTTATACAATGGTAGTCTTTCTTCCAATATTTAATTCACGTGCAGTAATTCTTATTACACAGTATTGTAGGACTATGACTAAAATACAAACCGATAACCCAAATTAAATATTATCAATAAACAAAAATGCTGTATGAACGACACGTCATATTAATTCGGTCTTTATCGAGTAGAGACTAAAGTAAAATGTAATTGAGTAGTGTGAAATGACATTTATAGAAACCCATGAACTCTGCCTAAGAT
>CAYUZL010000188.1:0-4196 GCA_964449725.1 uncultured Alteromonas sp.
GTAGATAGGGTTTTACGTTGGTGATAGTGAGAAATTATTTGAGGTACAGTATCACCAGATTTTCTACTCGCTAGTTTACACGCTTTGGCAAACAATAAGGCATCTCGTTGAGTTAGTTTTCTTAATGTTTCTAAACTTCTAAGAGAGAAACTACCTGGTCGACTAACTTCAACGGCCAGTATTTTTCCCCAAACTTCCTGCATCTCAGACGTGTAAATGTTCTCTGCAAGATCAATAAATGCATAAAACCAATCTGGGTCAATATTTTCTTCTGATACATCAGCGACTGCCACATTGGTTGCTAGCGACATTATGGTATTTAGGTTTTCAATACGTTTAACTTTACGTATATCTTGATGACGCCTTGCTGCCACAGATTTTGCGTTATAGTCAACGTACTCTGCATTGGCAGATAGGCCGATAGGTGCAAACCATCGATTAATTTTTTGAGCGATTTTATCCGAAGTCTTCATAGTCGTACGAGAAGTTCGAGTCGATTCATTCGATTTTTGTTTTGGCTCGATGGATTTTGTGCCGATTTTTGCTGTGAAATTAACAGTGCTAGTAGGTTCAATTTTCATCGATTCATCATATTTTTTTGCTAAAGAACTTCATTACTACAACATTAAAGCACAAGACTTCCAAGTTAAACCTATGCTAATTAATTGGATTTTTAATGTTACTACGATACGATAACTCACTTCATAATGAAAGAGTTTGAGTAATGGTTACAGATGACTATGAGAACGATAGGTTAGTATTCTTAGAGGATACTCACTATTCGAGTGATTCCGCAGGACTAGATAAGCCTTGGAAGCTTCTTATTGTGGATGACGATGAAGAAATTCACGCGGTAACACGCTTGGCTCTTTCTGATATGATATTTAATAACAGGCAACTTGAGTTTTTGCATGCATACTCTGGGGCTGAAGCAAAAAGCATCATTGATGAATTAGGTAATGAACTTGCTATTATTCTTTTAGATGTAGTGATGGAAACAGATGATTCTGGCTTTCATGTTATTCAATATCTTCGCGACACTCTCTATTTACATGAACCCAGAATTATACTTAGAACTGGGCAACCTGGTTTTGCGCCAGAGGAAGATGTCATCAAAAATTATGACATCAACGATTACAAAACGAAAACGGAACTTACCCGCGCTAAGTTAATGACATCAGTTATTTCATGTCTTCGTTCTTATCGTCAAATAATCACCATAAATCAAAGCCGAATTGGATTAAAGAAAATCATTGAGTCTTCAGCAAATGTATTGGAAGAACATTCGGTGAAAGGATTTTGTGAAGGTGTTATTACACAAATTACTTCTTTAATAGGTTTAGAAGCTGAAGGTTTGGTGTGCGCACAAGCAGGAAGAATATTAGACCGTTCTGATAACGAAATATACATACTAGGTGCCGCTGGGGATTATGCTGCTTTTATTAATAAACCAATAGAAAGTATAGTTGATAAACAAATTTCAGATTCAATAACACGTTGTTTGAAAATACAGAGCCATGTTTATGAAAGCGCGTTTAGCACATTGTATTTGAACGGCGCTGGGTATGAAGCTGCGGTTTACCTTAAGACTACCCATGAACTTAATGATATTGATAAGAGTCTAATCGAAGTATTTATTTCAAGTATTTCTGTTGGCTATGAAAATGTTTATTTGTTTCATGAATTGAGGAATGCGGCGTTTAAAGATTGGTTAACAAAATTACCAAATCGCACTCAGTTTATTAATTCCTTAGACAAGCTTACAGCATATAATACTGAAGCTTTTAATATTGCACTTATTGATATTAACCATTTTTCAGATATCAATAATGGTTTGGGACAAGAATCAGGTAATAAACTGCTGCAAGCTGTTGCAGATAAACTGCGAGCGTCTTTCGATGATTCTGTCATTGTTGCTAGGATAAGTGCCGATATCTACGGTCTTGTAGGCGTTGCAGAAAAAGTAAATCAAATAGAAATTGATCGTGTTTTTCAACATGCTTTTGTCGCTGGGGATTATACGCTTCCAATCAATGTGAAAATTGGTCTTTGTAAATTCCAAAACGATAAGCAGGAAGGTACAACCCTTTTAAAACGAGCCAATATAGCACTCAATATAGCCAAAGATAGCTTGAGCGAGAGCCATGCTATTTTTGTTCCTGAAGTTGAACAAGAAACCTCGTATCGTATTAACTTAATACGTCGTCTTCGAGATGAATTTGCAGAACGTAAGTTGCAATTATGGTTTCAGCCACAAGTAGATTTATCCACTGAAAAAATTATAGGAATGGAAGGCTTGTTACGTTGGCCTGATGGTGACGGTGGCTATATTTCGCCTGTGGTTTTTGTTCCATTGGCTGAATATTCAGGGCTTATTGTTGAAATTGGTCAGTGGGTGTTAGAGGAATCTTGCCGTAGGTTGTTGGAGCTCTCAGATGCAGGTTATGGCGATGTACGTCTTGCGGTGAATGTGTCTATTCCTCAATTTAGAGATAAGCTATTCGTAGAAAAAGTGATATCGACTTTAGCCCGTTACAATTGTAAACCAGAGCGTTTGGAGCTTGAAATAACAGAATCAGTGGTAATGGATGAGCCTCAAATTGTTGTTGATGCGCTTAGAAAGTTAAAAAGCCATGGCGTTGCAATTGCTGTAGATGATTTTGGTACCGGGTTTTCGTCCATGAGTTATCTACAGAAATTCCCCCTCGATCGTTTAAAGGTAGATCGCTCTTTCGTTAGCGAGATTAAAAGCGGTAGCACAGCATTTATAGCTGAAACTATTGTGTCGTTAGGCAACAAACTTGGCCTGTGTACTATTGCTGAAGGGGTGGAAACTAGGGAACAAGCTAATACAATGATCAAATTTGGGTGTGACGAAGCTCAAGGGTATTTATTTGCTAAACCAATGCCTTTTAATGACGTAATGGCGATGCTAAAAGAACAAAAGTAAAGGTGTAAGCCGGTGCAATACCGGCCTAGGTTTATTTAGGTTGCAGGAGCGTGAGATTGAATTAGTAGTTCCTGCCAGTGTTGTTTCTGAACAAGTAACGCTTTTTTCAATTCTTTCAATTTTTCATCTAATTCTAATTTTTCAACTGATTGTTTCAATTCACTATGTCGTTGAGTCAGTATTTTTCGTTTTGTTGAGTAGTACTCAACAAGTTGTTCGCAGAGTTGTTCGTATTCTGTTTGAAGTTTCACTTTTATCAATTCTGAATTAGGAAGTTGTAATACTCTCGCTTGCGCTTTTTGGAGCTGCAAGGCCGCTTTTGCTTTTTCAATACGTTCTTCAGGACACTTGCGTAAATTATAAGTTAATTTTATCAATGACAAACCGCGAATTAACCATTTTGTTGGGTCGTATTGCCACCAACGAATACCGTTTCTGTAGTCATATTCGAAAATATGATGGTAATTATGGTATCCCTCGCCAAAAGTGAAAAAAGCCAATATGCCATTATCTCTAGCAGTATTATTTTCTGTGTAGGGTCGTTTACCCCAATAATGAGCCAAGGAGTTAATGAAAAATGTTACGTGGTGAACAGCTACAAGTCTAAATACACCGGCTAATAAAACCATACTTAGCACATTGCCATTTATCCAACCGACTAACGCAGTAATACCAAAATTTGCGATAAGCACGATAGCAATATAATGATTGTGTTGCCACATGACGACTTTATCTTTTTGTAAGTCTTTACAGTTTTCGTAATTGGTGTATTTGTTTGTATGGTATTCCCGTAGCATCCAACCTATATGAGAAAACCATAAGCCTTTTTTGGCTGAGTAGGGGTCGTTATCTACGTCATCCACGTGTCTATGATGAATTCTATGATCTGAACTCCAGTGTAAAATACTATTTTGAAGCGCCATCGCGCCGCCAATTGCGTAGACGACTTTTACAATGGGGTGTGCATCGTAGGTTTTATGTGACCACAACCTGTGATAGCCACCAGTAATCGACATTCCAGTAAAGAAAAACAGAAAAATAGCTGTTAGGATTTCTACAGAGTCAAAACCCACAGCGATGGCCCAGTAAGGCACGAAAAATAAAGATATGAAACCAGTTATAGTAAAAATGGCTACATTGAGTTTCAACAAAGGGGGTTTTGGCATAATTAATTTATTTCAGCTTACAACTGTGCGCTAATTTAACTGTTAGTTAAGTTTTGTGCAACTGATTAGGGGTGAAATTG
>CAYUZL010000189.1:0-6274 GCA_964449725.1 uncultured Alteromonas sp.
CATAATACGTTTTAAATCGATACTGTCTTTAACATGCGTAGTCGATTTATTTACCAGTCCTGGCGTATAGAAAACCGTCGCAGCGGCTTCATACAAGGCATACCATTTTTCAAAACGGCCACCGGGCTCAAAATCTGGTTCGATTTTTTCTAAGTAATCTTTTAAGCTCATGGATTACCCTTCCTTTTCTATAGTATTCAAGCATTCACGTAGCACGGCATCGTAATCGTATTTACCGGGACACACATAACTACACAATGCTAAATCTTCTTCATCCAATTCTAAGCAGCCCAAAGACTGAGCTCCATCAGTATCACCGGATAAAATATCTCGCAGTAATAATGTAGGTAGAATATCAAGTGGCATTACTCGTTCGTAATTGCCAATTGGCACCATAGAACGATCTGAACCATTGGTTGTAGAAGTCATATTAAAGGATTTACTTCCTGATAAATGGCCAAGGTAAGCACGAGTAACCGAATGTTTATCACCACCTGGAGTAATCCATCCAAATAGTTTTTTCTCACGGTCTTCTTTAATAAGTGAAACTTGTATGTGATAGCGACCTAAAAATCCGTGAACACCGTGTGCATTAGTACCTCTAAGCACAGAACCGGAGATAACTCTGACGTTTTCAATGGCGGTTTCTGATGCGGTAAGTTCAGCGAGATCGGCACCAAGCTCAGTAGCAACTAAACGAGGTTTAGATGCGGCTGGCCCTGCTAATGCAACGACTCTGCTGGCATCTACTTCACCAGTTTTCAGTAAACTACCAATAGCGATAACGTCTTGATAACTGACATGCCAAACCGTTCTATTTGCTCCGGCTGAACACAAATGATGAATGTGAGTACCCACTAAACCAGCAGGATGTGGTCCGCTAAATGTTTCGCGTACAACTTTCACATCACCTGTAGGAATATTTACGTCAGGAGCACTACAAACAAAAACATCGCCTTCGGTTAAAACCCGAAGTGCTCGTAATCCGTGGACGAAATCCTGCTCTCTTTCAGCAATAATAACACTAGGTTCTGCTGCTAATGGATTAGTATCCATGGCGTTAACGAAGATCGCCTTAGCTTCACTACCCAATGCCGGCACCTTACTAAAAGGACGAGTACGAAGCCCAGTCCATGCGCCCGAGTCAACTAAAACCGCTTCAACAGCTTCACGACTTGCTTTGCTTAAGCTCGCTTCGTCAAACGTTGGAAACAGTTCTTTGTCATCACCGTCTTTTTTGATAACAACAGATTGTAGAACCCGCTTGGCGCCCCTGTTGATTTCAACAATTTCACCCGCAGCAGAAGCAGTAAATTTTACTCCCGGGTTCTTTTTGTCTTCAAAAACAAGTTGGCCTTTTTTAACTTTATCACCCACCTGCACATGCATGGTAGGACGCATTCCCACGAACTCTTCCCCTAACAAGGCAACCCGCGTCACCAACGCACCTTTATCAATGCGTTGCTCGGGCGCTCCTGCAATAGGAAGGTCGAGACCTTTTTTGATTTTTATCATACTTATCGCACTACTCTGTAATTAAAATATCATTTGCATAACGCTCTATACGCTGCTCTCGGAATAAAGATTTCGCTATGCAAATGATATTGTCTGTTTTTATTATATGATTTTATTATTTTTGTAGCTTTGAATTTAGACTGATATGCCATTTCGACAAGCAAAATGAGCATATCCCTCTAATTTTAGCACTAAGAAAGTATTTTGCGCTATGAATATGATGCGTTAACTTCAAATTTTTCCCAATAGGGCTGGAAAAAACCGCTACACTTTTACCAACTTACATCAGGTGCTATGTCTACATCATAATCAACATCAGCAACACCAAAGCCGAACAGGTTCAAAAAGTCCTGATGGTAGCCTTCGTAATCACTTAATTGGTGGAAATTATCTTGGGTCACTTGATCCCATAACGCTTTAATCAACGCTTGGGTGTCATCATTAGTTTCAATACCATCCATTCTGTAGCGATTAAGCTCATCAACGTCAGCATTGTCATTGTAAAGGCACGAGCTAAATAAGCCTTTGATTTGCTCAATACAACCTTCGTGAGTACCTTGGTCTTTCATAACTCGGTAAATCAATGAGATATACAATGGCATAACCGGTATAGCAGAACTCGCTTGCGTCACTAAGGCTTTCAACGAAGACACATTCGCTTCAACCTTAAGCGAATCAAGAGAGGAAATAATCGCAGTTGCCGCGCGATCTAAATCTTCTTTCGCTTTACCAATGGTCGCTTGACCATAAATAGGCCAGGTCAGTTCTTTACCGATATAAGTATATGCAGTCGTTTTACAACCCGGTGATAAAACCTTAGCTTGGGCAAGCTGGGTCATCCAACGTTCCCAATCTTCACCGCCCATGACTTTCACCGTGTCTTGAATTTCTTCTTCAGATGCTGGTGTCAAATCGATGCTGTGAACTAAATCTTTGTCAGTGTCATAGGTTTTTGTACTATAACTGCTGCCAACAGGTTTAAGGGTTGATTTATAGACAACACCGGTGTCGGGGTCAGTTCGACGAGGAGATGCTAAGCTATACACAACTAAATCGAATGTAATCCCTTTTGATTTAGCGTATTCAATAACTTCTTGCTTTATTTCGTCGCTAAACGCATCGCCATTAATGGTGTGTGCTTGTAATTCGCTATCTTGAGCGAACTTATGAAACGCCGCAGTGTTATACCACCCAGCGGTTCCTGTCCTCTTAGTCGTAGGCACTTTTTCAAAGCATACACCAAGTGTAGACGCGCCATAGCCATACGCAGCTGTTATACGGCTAGCCAGTCCATATCCAGTGGAGCAACCTAATACCAATACGTTTTTAGGTGCCGCGGACGTGTCGAAAGACTGGGATTTAATATAATCGATTTGAGATCCAACCAAAGATTCACATCCTTTTGGGTGTGCATTGGTACAAATGAATCCTCGAATTTTGGGTTTAATGATCATAATCATTTCCATTGCGGGTTGGAACATTGCGTGTCGTATTGCATACAACCGACACGCAAGAGTTTATAAACTAAACCATCTGCATTATGCGATGATATCTAATAACTCTACATCGAAAATTAACGTTGAGTAAGGTTGAATTGCACCGCCAGCACCTTGCTCTCCGTAGGCAAGATCATGAGGTACATACAAACGCCATTTAGATCCTACAGGCATCAATTGCAACGCCTCAGTCCAACCTTTAATTACACCGTTCACTGGGAATTCGGCTGGTTCGCCACGATCGTATGAACTATCAAACACATCACCACTCACCAAAGTACCGTGGTAATGGGTTCGTACTGTACTAGAACCCGTTGGTTTTTCACCAGAACCTTCAGTAATCACTTCATATTGAAGACCACTTTCAGTAGTAGTAACACCGTCTTTTTTCGCATTTTCAGTTAGAAACGCTTCGCCAGCCTGAATAGCGTCTTGGAATTGTTCCGTTTTTGCCGCTTGCATACGTTCGTGAATAGCGTTGAATGAAGTACGTAAATCATCATTACTTACTTTTGATTCGGTTCCTTCAAAGGCATCTCTTAGTCCTTCTAGAACTGCGTCTAACGCTAATCCGTCAAATGGGTTAGATTTAAGCTGCTCGCCCATTTGAAAACCTATGCCATAACTGGCCTGCGTCTCTACTGTTGAAAATTTTTCTGACACGTTAACTCCTGTCATATTATTACAAAATTGCTTTAGATAAGGGAATGTTAACACAAACTTTATACTGAAAGTCGGTAAAATCGAGTGGTTTGCACTTGTAATTTGGTACTGTTCTGAAAGAAAATGACGGTCTAATTGCAAAAAGAGAGAAAACTGCATGTCACAACATTATGATGTTGAATTGAAAGATACAGTGCGATACCTAGGCCGAACACTTGGCGAAACTATCCTCAATGAACTGGGGGAAGAATGGTTAGAGCGCATCGAAACTATCAGAAAAACTGGCAGAGCATCCTATCAAGGCGACACTCAAGCAAGCACAGCATTAACTGAAATCTTTAGCGAACTCAGTGACGATAAGTTACTTACTATTGGTCGTGCTTTCGCTCAATTTCTAAACCTTGGTAATATCGCGGAACAAGAATTTAACGGAAATTTAGATACCGACTCAGCTCTTGATCAAGTTTTTGAGCACCTCGCAGACAATGCAAATAAGCAAATTGAAAGAAAAGAACTAGAAAAAGCGCTAGATAAACTCGATATCGATTTAGTGCTAACCGCTCACCCAACAGAAGTGACGCGTAGAACACTTATTCATAAACACGGGCAACTCGCTACCTGCTTACAAGAACTGCATAAACCATCGTTATCAAAATACGATCGCAGCCGTGTAGAAAACCGCATCGCTGACCTTATCAGCCAAGCATGGCACACCGAAGAAATACGCTCTGTTCGCCCAACACCGGTAGATGAAGCCAAATGGGGCTTTGCGGTAATAGAAAACTCACTTTGGGAAGCCGTACCAGACTTCTTACGTGAATTAGACGATAAACTCACTGAACACTTCAAAACAGGCCTGCCATTAGATGCGGCACCTGTACATTTTAGTTCATGGATGGGTGGTGATAGAGACGGAAACCCAAATGTTACCGCTAAAATTACTGAAAATGTGTTACTTCTCTCTCGTCATCGCGCGGCTAAATTATTTGCGAGCGACATAGAAAAGCTCATTGTTGAACTTTCTATGCGCGATTGCAGCGAATCACTTGCTAGCCAAGTGGGTGAGACCAAAGAACCCTACCGCGAATTACTGCGTCCTCTGCAAGCAAAGCTACGTAAAACAAGAGATGGATTAGCCGCTCGCTTGAAGAAAAAGCAAACCGACGAAAGTGTTTGGCTTGAATCAAATGAAGAACTATTGGCACCTTTACAACTATGTTATGAGTCATTGTCTCAGTGCGGCATGAGTATTACCGCTAACGGTGCGCTGTTAGATACAATACGCCGTGTTCATTGCTTTGGTATTCATTTATTGCGCCTTGATGTTCGTCAAGATTCAGAGCGTCATTCAGACGTATTCAGCGAGATTACCCGTTATCTAGATTTAGGTGACTATGGCGAGTGGTCTGAAGAAGACAAGCAAGCTTTCTTACTGAAAGAGCTGAGCTCTAAGCGCCCGCTTTTCCCTAAGCAATGGAACCCTAGCGCCGATGTAAAAGAAGTACTAGATACCTGCAAAACCATCGCAAAATACGGCAAAGAAGGATTCGGAATATACATTATTTCTATGGCAAGCGAAGCTTCAGATGTGCTTGCTGTACAGCTATTGCTGCAAGAAATGGGCGTTAGCTGGCCAATGCCTGTTGCCCCCTTATTTGAAACACTTGACGATTTGAACCATAGCCCTACGGTTATGAAAAATTTACTGAGTATTGATTGGTATCGCGAGTATATCAATGACCGTCAATACGTCATGATCGGCTACAGTGATTCTGCAAAGGATGCTGGCGCACTTGCTGCTGGTTGGGCACAATATGAATCGCAAGAAGCCTTAGTTGCAGTAGCACAAGAAAAAGACGTGACTCTAACTCTGTTCCACGGCCGTGGTGGTACAATTGGTCGTGGTGGCTTGCCAGCACATGCTGCTATTCACTCTCAGCCTCCAGGCTCACTTGATGGTGGTTTTAGGGTGACTGAACAAGGTGAAACTATTCGCTATAAATTCGGAATGCCTTCATTAGCGAAACGAAGCCTGAGTATTTACGCAAGTGCAATTTTAGAAGCCATGGTTCTACCACCACCTTCCCCCAAGCAAGAGTGGCGAGAAAAAATGACCGAAATGGCAAATGCAGGCCGAGACAATTACCGTTCAATTGTACGTGACCATAAAGATTTCGTTCCTTATTTCAGAGTTGCCACGCCGGAGCAAGAATTAGGCAAATTGCCTTTGGGTAGTCGTCCAGCTAAGCGTAAACCTACTGGCGGAATAGAAAGTCTTCGCGCAATTCCTTGGATTTTTGCATGGGCACAAACTCGTATGGTATTGCCTGCTTGGTTAGGCGTGATGAAAGCCATCAAAACTGTCAAAGACAATGACGACAACGGTATTATTGACGACATGTATACCAACTGGCCGTTTTTCTACTCTCGCTTGTCTATGCTAGATATGGTTTTCCATAAAGCTGATCCTCGTATTTGCGCCGCTTATGATAATCATCTCGTACCTGATTCGCTGAAACACTTTGGTGATGCATTACGAGAAGAACTTACATTCAGTATTGATGCTCACAAGTCCATCACAGGACAATCAACCATAATGG
>CAYUZL010000190.1:0-10706 GCA_964449725.1 uncultured Alteromonas sp.
TGTTGAAGTTCACGTTCCTCATGATACCCATGATGCGCTGATCAGTAGCTTAAACGCCATTGAAGGTATTCATGTTCAGTCGGTATCGGCTATTGATAAAATACCGTCAGCCCCGCAACAGAGCATGGTCATTAATGTTCTAGGTAACGACAAAACAGGCATAGTGCAAGAATTGACGGCTGTGCTAAATCAACAAAACCTAAATATTCGCAGTATGGAGTCGTGTTGTGAAAGTGCGCCCAATTGGGGCAGCTTGATGTTTAAAGCCACAATTGTAATCGATGTGCCAGAAGAGTTTGATGGTGACGATTTAATTGAAGCACTAGAAGCTGTAGCCAATGACTTAGTAGTAGACATATCAACTTATACGTAGCTAACCCGAATCCTGTTAACTAGGTAAATACTATTTTTTAAATTCTGCTATGACCTTGCCAACAAGAGTCTGTTTATCAACTAACCCAATTTGTTCAGAAGACACACTTTGTGGGTTATCACCTTGTAGCAATATAGACTGTGGTTTAATAATTTCACGAACGCGCTTTACAATAACGCCATAACCGGGGTGATTAACAACAACAACATCGCCTTTCACTGTTTTCATGAAGGGCCATTTTGCCGCTAGAATATAGTCGCCTTCAGAATAAGTGGGAGTCATACTCACTCCCACTACTCTTATTATCTTAAAACCAAGCAAAAATAGATTAGCTTAGTTTAGGATATACAACTTGTGCAGCAGGTGGGTAAGGACATGTTGCTTCAAAGGTTTCAACACCTTTAGTTGCCCAGAACGCAGCTGCAAATTCGTTAACTAATTTAAGTAAATTCTCTGCTTTTTCTTTGTCAACATGCTGTTTACATGCAGAACCAGCAAGCATAATCGAATGCACTAAGCTGTGAATATCAGGAAATTGCTCAAACTGAGGCGCTTTGAAGTAATCACCCCAAATAGTACGTACTTCAGCTTTCGCTTTTTCTGCATGAATTTCTTTTTCGCGTACAAGACGAGAAAGTTGTGCTTGGTCAGCAATAGACAGGTCGCCTTTACTACCTAGTTCAGTGATAAGGTCACAAAAACGAATAACGCTAAGTACTGCAATTTGCGCAGTGCTAGGATCATAAATTTTGCAAGGAATATCACAGTGAGCAGACGCAGTTTGAAAACCAAACAGTGAATCAAGTGCTTTTACGATAGAATGGCTCATTATTGATTCTCTCCTTGCTTACGAGATTTAGTGTACTTAGTAGCTGCAAACGTTAGTGCCGCTACTGCCGCTAGAATTGAACCATAAAACAAAACGTGCATCATGCTGCTAGTCCAGTGACCGTGGTCATGACCTTGGTGAGCAAATGCAGGCAATGACGCCATAGTTAAAAGTAGCGATTGCATGACGTATTTTACGTATTTGTTCATAGCTTTCTCCAAATTGATTGAATGTATGCGTGTTTAGAATTGCGCTAAAGAAGGCAGCCCAACCATAGGGTCGCCCTGACGCCTATTCGATATAGTAATGTAAAAAACAAAATATCAAAGTGATTATGATAGTTAAATTACATAGTAGCAACTGCTGGTTTACAGTCATTTGAATCTTTGTTCACAGATTAGCCAAACTGAAGCCGTTTATCCCGTTCAAATCAGCCAAAGTGAGTACCTTTTACGAGTATAGGTAAAATTGGGTTCAGTTTGTTTACCTTAAAAAATACCCAGCCATTAACTGCACTTCTTTTCTACATTGCATTAACTGCTGTTCAGAGTGAAAACTAGTCACTAAACGCTGAATAGCAAACAAGGGACGAGAAATATTCTCAAAACACAAACTTCGCCAATGACCATCGATATAAGTATCACAAATAGCGTCAAGTAACACATTGACCACACGGTAATACAGCCCTCTTTTTTGCACTACATTGATTATCTGTTCTGCTTTTTCTTCACTTAATAAAATGTAGCGATTCAATAAGCTAGGGTTATCAGGCTCTTCGCCATATCGCACTGCAGCTTCAACGGCATTAAATAGTTCACCCATTTCGCTGTTTAACTTGGTGTTCAATGCGTCACCCTAACGCTTGCAGAAACCAGGTCATCTTGCACACAGACTTTAGTTGATTTGCTAGTTAACGACTCTATGCAATTCTTTATAAAACTGATTTTGTTAGGTTCAGTGGTTGGATCGCTAGCAGCCGCCTCTAACCAACGCAGTGCACGGATTGATATAGAAGATGTATATTTTTCCGACCCTGTTTCTTTAAAGCAGTCTTGAAGCTGAATTGCAAGCAAAGTGAGTTCAGTTAACAACCACGTTTTGTCTTTTCCATACAATTCTAGAAGAATTTCCGTAGCTTCAAACGCACACCCCAAAAAAGGCACCGCTTTTTTCCATGATTCTTGTTGTACTAGATATTCCCCCTTGCGGTGGGCATCTTCGATGAAATCAATACCTTGCTCAGAATGAAAATATAGCCAATCTTTATGAGTAGGGCATAAGAATGTCATTGCCATGGTTTACCTTCTCTATGTCATTTTTCATGTCATTAACAACAACGATAGATCAGAACAAATAGTTATGCAAATGATAATTATTACTATTTATTAAATTGTAATAGATAAAAAAATGGAGCCTTTTAAAGCTCCATCGGTATAACGCTAGTGGAAAACAATTCACTAAGCCGAAAACATCAATGTCATATGATTATCGAACTGAATATCCGAAATACTAGCAATGGCAGTTTCATGTTGTAATTGGCCATTTAAAAGCTTTCCCGCACCCGATGACATAATGACGCGATTACTTTCCAATGCCAAACCCGCGGCATCTTTTAACTCAAAGATTTTTTGCATATCGCGGCTATGCCTATCCCATACAGCTACTCGATCGCCTCTGGGGCAAGTAACATAAAGCGTATCGTCAGTAACACATAGACTTGCAATATACTGATGCATACTCTGCCATTGTTCTTCAGTGGCTTTCATAGCAACAAGCTGCTGCCCACGCTTATGATGATAAACTAAGGGAAACTGCAATTGGTAATCACCATTAAACTGCATGCCTAAATACACATCACCTTGCTGACTCACGACCAAGTGCCTTGCACTTTGTTGGTGGTGTTCTGGGTAAACCTGCTCTACCACTTCACCTGTATGCCTATTTACATAAGACAAATTAGGCTGCATAGACTCTAAATTCAACTTTAATCTAGGCATATCTGGATGAGTAATAATCCCGCCATTAGCGATAACCAGATGCTCTTGATCCGGCATTAAAGCGAGTTCATGAGGGCCAATTCCGCCTGAACTAAATCGGTTGACCACCTTATAATCGCCGGTTTGCCGTACTACTATCTCACCAGTTTGTGCCTCATAATTATTTTCTGAGGTATACAAAAGCGCCCCGTCAGGAGAAACAACCCCATGACCATAAAAATGACGGCCTTCTTCGCTGTTAAATGTATTGGTAATGTCACCGGTAAGCACGTTTATTTCTATTGCGAACGTATCGGGACGGCGAGCCAAAACTAAAACGTGATTCGGCTTATGGGGCAACGCCAATGAATCGTGTGCCCGTTTCGGCAACCGAGTTTTACTTACTAGATTACCGTCTAAATCAAGGGCAGCTAGAACATAGTGCCCTTTTACGTCCCGAGCCGCGCTCACAATTAACTGTGGTGATTTAGCCATAGCGGTATTCACCACTACAGGCAAAGCCCCAATTGCTCCTAAAGCAGCAGCCCCAAATAAGAACTGACGTCTAGATACATTAGAAGGCATATTTCACACCTACAATGGCTTGTCTCGGCTTATTAGGACGGGCACCAAAAGGTCTACGAGATACAATTTCTTGTTCGTCGGTCACATTATCTAATTTAGCGTAAAGACTAAGTTGGTTATTTACACTGTATGTTCCGCTTAAATCGAAAACACTTAAGCTTTCAGTAGAGGCTCCGCTTAGTGCTTCCCCTAACCCCGCAGTTTCAATCATTTCGTCGATATATTTATACGCTAACTCAACCCGTAAATCGTTCCATTGTGCGCCAACTCGAATAGCCAAAATATGATTAGGTAAATAAGGTAACTCGTCACCTGCGGTTACACTACCCCATTGTGAAAAGTCAGAATCGAAGGAGGTTTGGAATTCAGATTCAGTGAAGGTATAAGCAACATTGAATGGAATTTTCACTGCGCCAACTTCAAAGGTTTTATTCAATTCAAATTCAGCACCGTATACATCAACTTCGCCGCCGTTAAATTCACGATCTATGTCTTCAAGGCATCCACTGGAAAACGTGCAAACACCGAGTAAATTTTCATAGTCGTTGAAAAAGCCGATAAGCGATGATGACCATCCCGCGTATTGGCCCCTGAGCCCTAATTCATAGTTCCAACTTTCTTCTGGATCAGCTTCTTGTGTTCCAGCATCCAAAATATCCGTTGTCGGTGAATTAGGAACAAAGCCACGATTAACCCCAGCTAATAATCCAATATTCTCATTGAACTGATAAAACACTCCTGCACCGGGTAATACCACAGTATCAGAATTGTCTGTTTCGGTGCCTGTTAATAAATTTTTTGCGTTACCGTCTATGTATTCAACTCGAGTCCCTACCGATGCAGTAAGCTTCCCTTTTTCGATTTTAACATCAGTATAAGCCGCTACTGCCGTAGTTTCGTCTCGGTTTTCAGTGGTGACTATGTCGCTATTCCCATCACGCTCAAGAACACCTGAACGGATGACAAATGATCGGTCTCTGTGTAAACGCTCTACCTGATCTTGATGCACTCGCAAGCCAGATTCGATTTTCACATCAAAATCTCGGTATTGAGTTTCAACAATCAACTTGGTTTGTATACCTTGAGAGAAAAACTCTCTGTCGTTTAAGGTTTGGAACAAAACATCATCATCAAATAACGAATCTCGCTCACCGGTTAAAAGTGCCAATAACGACTCGTTAAAACCCGTGGTAGGAGACGCAAGTACTTCTGCAATAGGCCGTGTGCTACCAAAGCGGTTTAATCTGTCCCAGTCTCTGTCGAAATCTCTGCGATAGGCTTGAGTAAACAAGCTCATAGAAGGAGATAATTCAATATAGTGACTCAACGAAATAGACGTATGTTCGGAATCAAATTCGTCGAGTTGACTTGCCGCATAACGGCGATTTGGGTTTATTGCAAAGTCTTCGTCTGTTAACCCTAAATAGGTTTCATTAGATACTTCGTCAGAATAAGACACTTTTAGTAAAAAACGTTGATAGTGACCAGTGTCGGTAATTTCATACGCTACTTTTCCGACAAGCTCTGATTTATCAAACCCCGTATCGCCGCCGCCATCGAGTTCTTTAAACCCGTCGGCACCAATATAAATACCTTCAAGTTGTGCGTCGAAGCCATAGGCACTTTGACTAACTCGACCATACGCTTTGCGGTAACCTTGCTCGCCACCGGCTAAATCAATATCACCGGTCCCCGATTCACCAATGGGCGTAGACACTAAATTAATGGTACCTCCAACCGTGTTTGGCCCAAATCGAATAGCCGAAGGTCCTTTAAATACTTCTACTTTTGATATACGTGAAACCACCGGGAAAAAATAAGCGGCAGGCGCTGAATAGGGCGCAGGCGAAATTAAAATGTCGTCTTCTAACAAAGCAATTTTACTGCTTCGTTCAGTGGTCGCACCTCGTAACCCTATATTAGGCCTTAAGCCGTACCCGTCTTCTTCACGAATATACACCCCAGGAACAGCTTGTAACACTCGATGAATATCGTCATATTCAAACTGCTCTAACAACTCTTGGTCAACTATGCTTGCTGATCCTGTCGCTTTCAGCAAATCGTTTTTGGAACCAAAAATTTCTACTAGTTCTACATGCTTTTCTTCTTCAGCAAGCGCATAAGGAGCACAGGATATTGCGCAAGCAATCAGAGACAACTGGAGACCTTTCACATTAGTCTCCATCGTTTGAGTTAAAGCCAATAGAAATATCCAAGGCTTGAATGAACTCAATGGAAATAAAATCGCGGATAACACGTAAATCTTCGATGATTACATTCACTTGAGCGCGTCCAGCGTCGCTACTTAATGCCTGTTCTAGTGAGTCAAAATCAGCACTTAAGGCTGCAACGCTGTCTTGAGCTGTATCAATTGCAGATTGCATGTCCTGTGCAATCTGGTCTTGCTCAAGTATATCAATCAAAATACTGTCATAGCCTAAACCATCTGCATTCACAAATAGGGTTTCTATAGCGTCTAAATTAGCAGCAATAGCCGCTATGGACTGTGCGCTTCTAAAATGCTCAGAGATAGTAATAATACCTGGGCTAGTCGAGCCTAAAGGTGCGAGTAGTTTGTCATCTTTTACACTTTCTACATGCTCTAGCCAATTGGTAACAAGCTCTTCAATGGCATCTCGTATTGATGTAAATTCACCTGAGCCTGTAATAAGTTGCTCTTGGAAGTTTCCACCCGTCGGCAACCAAGAATCCAAAACCTCTGTGGAAATATTTTCTACATTTTCAGCTACCGCTAACAAAACTTCACACCGTTTGGCACCATCTGTAGCAGTCAATAATGAATCACTTTCATTGTCTGGATAAAGTAATAGCTCTAACGCTGGTAAACCTTGACCGCCTACATTCTGAGTTGCTACAAAATCAGCAGTCACCACATTAGGGTCGTCTAATAAATCTTCGACTGCGCGAGTAACAACATCTGACGGATCAGGGAAAAACTGAATTCTAAAATCAATGGGATTAATACCAGAAGCTATGCCACCTACGCCAACCCATTGAATAGATTGCCACGCTAAATTTGTTTGTGTCCACTGTGCTCTAACCGCATCTAAATCACTTGTACTAGGTGATGTTAAAGCGCAAAAAGATTGAGTTCCGATAAAGAAATCTTGCGCCTCTGACGTTAAATTTTCGTACCCAGGAATAATTACATTTGCAGATAAATCCGTTAAATACTGAGCAAAACCTTCGTCAATCGTCAAAGCATCTGGAGTTGGATCTACGGGCGTTGTAGGCTCAGGTGGGGTAACCACTGGCGCATTATCACTGTCAGAACCACCACCTCCACAGGCTGTTAACAAAAATGCTGTGGTTACTGCAGCACCAGTATAAGTGAGTTTATTCATCGGTATTTACCCTTAAATTGATTTTAAAAACACGATCAATGCTTCGCGATCATGCTTGTTCATATTTATAAATGCTTGTTTACTTTGCTCGCCTTCACCACCATGCCAAAGAATGGCTTCGGATAGCGTATTCGCCCTGCCATCGTGTAAAAATGTGGCAGACGACCTGTAGCTTATTTGCAACCCTAGCCCCCACAATGGCGTAGTTTTCCACTCATTGCCATTGGCGTCATTTTCCAGCGTCTTGTCGGCCAACCCTTCACCCATGTCATGTAAAGCAAAATCCGAGTAGGGATAAATTTTTTGCCCTGCCAAATACGGGTCCGGGTAATCCTGCGATGTGGTGAAACTCGGTGTATGGCAATTTACGCATCCAGATTTAAAGAATAGTTCTCTGCCCTGCTGCGCAACATCTTCAGTTAGCTGTCTTGCAGGAGGTACCCCTATCCAACGAGAAAAATCCATAACTAAGTCAAGTAACTTATCAGGAATTTCAGGCCCTTTCTGACCACCAAAATCCGATGCTTTTTCGCACGCCACCTGTTTTTCAGTGCACACATCACCCGGGAAAATGGTATTGTTTATTCCAATATCATTTTTAAAGGCGCCAGCCACTTGTTGACGCAATGTGCTATGCAGCCCTTTTAAACCAAAACGCCCAATACGCGTTTCTCCTGTTTGCGCATCCTGAACACGGTTATATTTTGCAGAAATACCATTGTTATCTTCATCATTCACATCTTCCAAAGCGATGAAATCGCTTTCATCAATGGCGTCAATTAACCCTGTGCCATAAATAACAGGTGCAAATCTGGGCGAGATACCTATTCCCTTATGTAATTCACCGTAATTTAATTCCACCAGCTGATAGCTTGGTTTACGCAGGCTGTATTTTTCACCATCTGCATAAGTACCTTCTATTGCACTGTATGACAATTTAAGCTTACCTTCACCCAACAGTTTTGCTCCCCAAGAAGCATGTTGCAGCGGGATTGCTCTGGGTTGAAATTGCCCGCCGTAAACAGGATCAACTAAATTTTCATCCTCAAACGGGTTCAGCCTTACAATAAGTGCTGATGGAACAACAACCCCTTCTCTTTCAGCATTCCCACGAGCACCGTCTAAATGACAACTAATGCAAGAGCGGGTATTAAACAAAGGCCCAAGTCCATCTCTATCTTTAGTCGTACTAGGCGCTGAAACCCAAGGATCTCTAAACAAAGAAAACCCCGTCCAAAAATTCAACTCAGCCATAGAAGGGATGCCTTCACCGGCATTCACAAATGTGCGTCTAGACACTCGCTTTGTCGTCATTTCACCACCGGGTTTCAACTCCGATTCATCAAATGGAGGAGCATGTTTAGTGTCGCCACATGCGGCTATGCACAATGTCAAACACGCCCAAATAAACCCTCTTTTTCTCATTACAAAGATTCAACAAACGCCAGTAAATTAGCTCGTTCATCCGCGGTGAAATTCATAAAGTTCTGTTTGCTTTGTTCAGCTTCACCACCATGCCACAAAATGGCTTCTTCAATAGTACGTGCTCTGCCATCATGCAAAAATGTAGAACTTGCATTTACTGTTTGAACAAGTCCAATTCCCCACAAAGGTGGTGTTTTCCACTCGCTACCAAATGCATTGCCTTGAGCTACGCCGTCCGCTAAACCGTCACAGCGTTGAACATATTGGCATTCTTCACCTGCGCTGCAAGCCAAGCCTTCAATGGTTTCTCGAGTCACTTCACAACTGCCGCCCATATCGTGAAGAAGTAAATCCGTGTACGGGTATATAACTTGATTCGACAATATCGCAATAGGATCAGCATTTTCAGTTAAACCAATTAGGGATATTTCGCCTAACACACTGCCCGAGGCCTCTCCGGTAACATGCCTTGCAGTATGACAACCTGTGCAATTGGCATCAAAAAACAGTTCCCGACCAGCAACAAGGTTGCCATCAAAAACGGCATTCGCTTCATCAAAGCCTCGGCGAACCGGCACGCCTAGTACACGGTTATAAAACTCTACGAAGGCGAGTTCTAAATCAGCAAAATCAGTGACATCATCAACTTCAGTTTCTTCTTGTGCTCTTTGGAGGCAAGCAATTTGCGCATCAGTACAGTTCTCTTCAGGAAAGACTGACGTGGTAATGCCCATATCGCCTAAATACGCGCTGGCAGTTTGTTGTAAAACACTGGTTGTTTGCGCTTTATAACCAAAACGCCCTAATGTGTCTTCACCAGTAAATAAATCGCTAACAATAGACGCTTTCCCTGAGATTCCATCGTTGTCTTCATCTGACTCATCAACTAAAGATAAAATATTTTCTGCAGGGATAGCTCCGAGTAAACCGGTACCAAAAACTTGTGGCGCTATACGTGGTGAAAACTGAATATCATCGACAAAGGGGCCATAACTTAATGTTTTAACACGGTATGTTGGTTGTCTAAGTGAATACGTCTGTCCATCTGGGTAAGTTCCAGTTATTTCTTCGAAAACAATAAACGGGAATGCCTCACCAAATAATGCATCGCCATTCACTGAACCATCAAACACGGGAAAACCAGATTGAAAATCAGACGTAGTAAAGCTCTGCTCAGCAAACGTCTGCAACTGACTACCATAAGTAGGATCGGCATTGCCGTTTGAATCTGATAGCTTCATTAAAATACTGACAAAAGGGTCGTCATTTGACGCGGGTAAAACACCGCGGCCGTCGTTTAAATGACATCCTTGGCAGCTATTAGAATTTAATAATGGGCCTATATTGGTGTGCGAACTTCGGAACAGTAGATCACCACTGGTAAAGTTGGCATCTAAATTAAAATCAGCGGCGATGGCATCAGGGCGAGTTTCAAACGCTTGAGCGTTTGCCAAAAACACACTGGTATCGCCACCGGATAGAAATTCTTGTGCTAGCGGAAGTGTAGCGTCTAGAGGCTCTAATCCGCTGTGATCAACTATGGGATCAGTTGGAACAGGAACAGGATCAGGAGTTGGAACAGGTGTTGCAGTTGAGCCGTCATCAGACCCTCCTCCACCACATGCCAATAAAAGAGTACTACTACAAACAATTGCAATAAGTTTTTTGTACATAAAATTCCAATTAAAAAGCGGGCCATACGGCCCGCTATACATTGATATTAACCAAGATTTTCTTCTGTATCTTGACGAATATCATTAGTCGTTACATTGAGTGCGTCAATGACTTGCTCAATAACGTCAGTTTGTTCAACTAAGTTAACAATAACAGCAACAACATTTGGTTGTGTAATACCTTCTTGAATAAGTACGTCAAAAGGTGTGCCTGTATTTGCTAACGTATCGATAACTGTCGCAGAAGCCATAGTTGCTTCAAGTGCAGCGCGCATAGTATTCGCTAGTTCCGGCTGACCTTCTACAACTAATAAATCGTTGATTGAAGCGCCTTCAACAACAGAACCGTCTACACGAGTATAGCTTCCGGTATACATGATTTGTACGCTTTGAGCGTCTAAGAAAATATCTCTATGTGTGTTGTCACTGAAACAAGAATGCTCGTCTTCTTGAGAATCTGTGCGAAGTGCAATATTAATA
>CAYUZL010000191.1:0-5895 GCA_964449725.1 uncultured Alteromonas sp.
GGCATAGGCTTAGTAAACAAAGTCCGAGCATACGAGCTACAAGATACAGGCTTAGATACAGTTGAAGCAAATGAGCACTTGGGCTTTGACGCAGATTTACGTAGTTACGATATTTGTAAAACCATGTTAGATAAATTAAACGTAAAACGCGTCTCATTAATGACTAATAACCCTAAAAAAATCAAAGCACTGGAAGAGTTAGGTATTAACATTGTAGAAAGAAAACCTATCGACCAAGGTATAACTGAGCATAATCAAAAATACATTGAAACCAAGCGCGACAAGCTGGGCCATCGATTTAAATCTTCGCTTTTTGACGATTAATTTTAGATTCAGCTTCTGTTAATCGAAAAATCCACATACTGACAACGTACTCAAAATGTGGAGAAAGAAAGATGAAACGTATTTTAATAGCTAGCTTTATCCTTACTGCCTCACTTTTAAGCTTTTCGCAAGCCCACGCATTTAGTGGTCATAACGCGTCAAAATTTGAGCGCCAGCTTAGCACGGCATACCAGCACCCTAACCAGTTTTCTGCCGCAATAAATTGGCGTTTAAACAACCGTCACATAGACTTACATCAACACGCTAGAATGCTGAAGAAGTTTGGCTGGCATCCCAGTGTAGTTGCCGTCATTAGCAATCCTCAGCTTTTTAATCACGCAGTAAACCAAAGGCGCCAATCTCGTCGCCTACAGCAAAGCTATGCACACAATCAATGGGGTGGAAAGCGGAATTACAAAAATAATTACCGTAGAAGAAACCGTAATATTTGCAGATAGCTGACAGTAATTAACGGGTCAATGTTTGGCCCGTAACCTACCATTTACTACCTTGTTTAAATCGACTTTTAAGCGCGTCTTCGTCCATCCATGCTTATTATCCCCTGCTTCAACATAAATAAACCGTGCGTCTTTAGGAAGACTCACATTAGTTAGAGAGCGGGTAAATGGTTGCTCTTGTTGATGAGGGTGCTGCAAAACACGAATAGCAAGTTGTGCTCCATCTTCGTCTACTATGCGCCAACGATCAGCATAATGTTTCCAGCCTTCATCATTGTGTTTCAAAGTAACGCTGACACGCCATAAACCGTTATCTTTACGTTTAAAGTTAGCAGCGCGAATAGTAACGTCACTGGCGTGTGCTAGAAAAGAGCTACCTATAAAAGATAGCCCGATGCACAGTAGACAAAGAGTGCGTTTCCAGACGGATTTTTTATTGTGCAACACTGAGAACAAAATTACTCTAATCTATCTAAAACGGAAGGAAGCCAATATTTTGGCTTTGTAGGAATATCGCTTAATGTCAAAGTTGGGTTATTGAGTTCGATGAAAGACCTTTGCTCCAAATTAGCATTAGCAATATGGTCTTCATGCCAGCGATAAAATATTTCATCAAATTGACCACTATCTAACATAATTTCTAAACCTTTTTGTAATCGCTCCGCCAAAACCGGAGCTTGTTTAGAAATGAAAATATAAGTGGGAGAGTTAATGTAAACACCGATATTAGGTACGACGGCATACTTCTCTCCATCGGGATCATCAATATTAAGCTCGGTGAACACTTCGTTAGCACCTCTTAATGTTAAATCGTAGCGACCTGCAGCAAGCATCCCCAAAAGTCTTCCCGAATCAATAATAGGCACTACATCAAACCCACTTGATGTCAAAATACCGGTCGTCACCCAAGAATCAACTAAACCAAATTTGAATTGCTTTAATTCGTCTAACGTTTGAATTTGGCTGTATTTCGTTGCTTCATCTTTTTTGGCGACTAAAAGCCGATAGTTCAGTAAACCTTTGCGCAAGGGTATTTTGACGGGAATATACGTATTATGCCTTTCATCACTTGCTACGCCGACCCTAGCATTGATTAGCTCGCCCTTGAGTAACTCCGCGGTATGCCTTTCATTACCAATCACTTCTTTGTATAAACGAATATCATACTCACCATACTCTTCGGCCGTAATTTTCAATGCCTCTCGCACTAGCTCATCCCAATAACCAGTTACGTAATGGCTATTGACCAGTATTTTAAACGTATCTTTCGAATACGCTTGATTACAAAACAAAAATAGAACGAAAAAACAAATGATCTGCTTCATTGTCAATATAACTTTATTGAGCCGGTGATAAATACTTGTCTATGTTAACAATATAGGACATTTTTTATGCATTATCTTTTACTTTTTTTACTTTTTATTGTTTGCTTTTTGAGACGCCTTAATAAAAGCCATTGTGCCACACCAAACGCACCTACCATTAAGGCTATTAGACTAGTCGCTATAATCCCTTGGGTAGTAGTTATCCATAAACTAAAAATCACTAAACTTAAAGAAATAGCCACCCACAGAGCATCACCAAGTGAAAAGTATGCAACTAAACATTTGTTGATGTTTGGTTGTATTGATGACCAAATTAAATGGACCCCATTGAATACCAATATCACTCCCACTATTACGACAGTTATTGGCGGTGCTGGGTTATCAACAGCGAGAAATGTCGTTACGGCACTTGCTTTAAGCATAAATAGGCTACCAAACCCTATACAACTAAGACCATTTGCACCCATAACATTTTTCAGACTTAACATTACTCACCTCAATATGTATACTCAGTTGACACTGTAACAATAAACATAGAAAACACTTATGTCAACCAAGTTTACACAAAAAAATATCCCCATGGTCGACTCTCAATCCTTAAAATTATTGCAAAGTACAGTAAAGCTAAATGATGTCATAACTAAAACAGTCTCAAACCACCTTATCGAAAAAGGGTATACCGCGGTTACGCCTTCGCTTCTGTCATTCCTGAGTATTTTAGAGTGCGGTGTAAATTTTGGTTCGGAGATAGCAAGAAAGTTAGACGTGTCTAGGCAGATGGTGGCAAAAACTGTAAAAGCACTATGTCACTTAGGCTATTTAGAACAGAAAAATGGTGTCGGTAAGCAAAAAGAAATCCACTTTACTGAAACCGGTGAACAATTAATGTCAGACGCTAGGCAAATGCTTTCCGATATAGACGAGCTCATCTTAAATCACTTAAACATCATGCAACCACAATATCTTATTCAAGATTTAACGGTGATAGCCAATGCAATTGAACAAAAATCCTAGCTCGTTATTAATTGCAGGCAACCTAAGTCTATTCGCTGCAGCTATGCACATAGCGTGTATTTTTGGTGGCCCTGCTTGGTATCGATTTTTTGGCGCAGGTGAACAAATGGCGATGCTAGCCGAGCAAGGCTCTAGTTATCCGGTTATCGTGACACTCGTCATTGCGGTAACTTTGCTAATATGGGCTTTGTATGCTTTTTCAGGAGCAGGTGTAGTTCGCCAACTACCGCTTTTGAAGGCAGGTTTAGTGCTCATTACACTGGTTTATATAACAAGAGGCGTTGCCGGTTTTGTTTTACCTTTTGTCACCGAACACCCCGCTATTGAGGAAAGGACGGTGACATTTTGGATGGTCAGCTCGAGTATTTGTTGTATATACGGAGCCTTTTATTTTTGGGGAACAAAAGCACTGTTTAAGTCAGTTTAATTTCCCCTAGATTACCTATTGTAATCCTCTTTGTGTTTCCAAATAAGTCGCAAAGCTCCCTAACCAATGACTTCCCATGTAATGCAAATCATTAATTACCGAGTTGATACCAGCTTGTTTATGGGCCTTTGCGGCATTGAAAATAGCCGCTTGCCTTGGATCTTGCGGATTCAAAGCAGACGCTATGCCTTCCAGCATCCACGCCCTGCTTAAGTTCAATCCATCTAAATGAGCGAGCTTGCCATCACTGGCATCAGTGACAACAGCCGGCGTTACCCAATCGCCATCACCATTGGTAGGAATAGTCGGTAAAAATTTGGACAACCAACTCCCATAGTCTTTCTTGGGCAAAATTCGACGCATCAAATCTGCTTCAGCCAAACAAGGCGATAAGAAGTCTTGACCTGAAGGCTCATAGGCCAACGGGCAATTCATGTCATCGCCATATAACCGCGTGATATTACTTTCTAATAAATCGTGAAAGGTATTATTTTTGGCTACAACACTCCAATCTAGCATCAACCCAAAGGCAAATGCAGTTTGGCTGTGCTCTCCCACTCTAATAGGAAAGGCTAACTTAGGTAACCAATCACTCACATTTGCCACGATTTTTGATTCAAGCGGCGCTAAAATATCTAGCCATATTTTTGCCTGAGGGTCATTCCACTGGCGCAGCTCAGTAGTCAATTGTAAAAACCAAGCTAGACCATAAGGGCGCTCAAAGCTCGTCCCAGTATCTTCACGATTAAAATACGCCAATTCACCCTGAATGTTGTCCTTAGTAAAACTTTGGTTAAGGGTATTAATAATGTCTTGGTGATGAACCGAGTCAGGATACTGACTTACGATACGAGTAAGTAACCAATGCCCATGCACAGAAGAGTGCCAATCGAAACAACCATAGAATGCGGGGTACAGTAGCTTCGGCGTTTTTACATCATCATCGCTATTCATCATATGCTTGACAATATTGGGGTATTCTTTATGAACACATTCCAATGCAAGTTCGGAGAAACGGTTGATGACATCTGCTTGAGTGGGCGTAGCAGTTTTTACTTCTGTATCTGCGAATAAGCAACTAGAAAACAAACAAAACAATAAACTCGCGGCTTTAATTTTCATTCTTGGATATCGTCAATTAAATAAGTTTGGGGTGAATAGCGTAACGATTTTGAGAATGTGTGACAAGAAGAATTAAGCCTATTTCGGAGTCATCCAAAACCATTTGAAATGCCGCAATTTATACCGTTTTTATGGTGAAGAAGACTGATTTACTTATATCGATTGTATAAAACGAAAGCGTCAAATTTTAATGCTACCCTTTACTGATTTTCGTAGACAACACCTCTGATGCAAGGGTTTTCAACTGCATAGATTCAAAACCGGGTAAACGCCCTACCGGTGCCATAATTGTCCTTAAGTAGTGACAATAACGTTCGAATGCAAAGCATATTATTTCCCTTAAACTTTGTTCGCACAAGTTATGATTAAAAAGAAGCGTAGTAAAGTTCTCGCTCCTTTTTAGATGCTCACGAAATTTGTTCGTTCACAACTGTTCTGCGTAACTTTATTCAGGCAATTTTATAAAGGACTCTTCATAGTTGATCAACTATGCCAAACTGCGATGCGACGATACGACGAGAATATAAATGCAACAAAACGCACTCTAGTGTTATTTTGAATAAACTAATTACTTGTATGAAATTAAGGAAAGAAAAGAGGCAAGCGCGAACTTCCCTCTTTTGACAGTAAGACTTTAGTTGTTTTGAAAGCTGTATTCTAAAGCGAAGGCCTTAATGAAAACAGCTAACAAAATTTTTATCTTCTGGTGCCTGTGTAGTGGATCATGTTTTGCCAATCTACAATTACACGGCCGCTTCCATTTCTTAATCGATAAGCACCTACTTTACGGTATTGCTCATCCTCGCCACCGCCAACTACAGTTTCTTGCCAAATCAGTTGATTGTTAGAATCAAATAACTGTGCAATTTCGAACGTATCATCACGATTAATGCTAGAGGTGCGAAGATGTAATCGGTACCATGTATCTAGTTCTATCTCTAACGTATCAAATCGGCTGTAGCCATTATTTGCTTCGGTGGTATCACCTTGAACACCAAATACATAAACACCGTCTTCTTCTTGCCTCACTTGATAAATAGAAAACACACCTTGAGAAAAGATTTGATCGTCATGAGTTTGAGCTACTGATACTCGATTAAAGTTAGGCTCTTCAGAACTAATTCTGAAATTACCACTAAACCTATGCAACCCTTTTCGTCGTTCAAATTGGAACTCTTGACGTTGTAAATCTTCGGTAGCCGTAGTTGTTATTTCGAATTGAAAT
>CAYUZL010000192.1:0-8366 GCA_964449725.1 uncultured Alteromonas sp.
GTTCTGTGACAAAGGGCCTAGCTATAGAACCGCCATTTTTGTAGCGAATGAAGAAGAAAGAAAAACTGCTGAAGCGTCTAAAAAAGCCGTTGCAGAACAATTCCCAAATGAAACCGTAGCGACGGTGATTTTGGACGCAAAAACATTTCATCCATTAACGGGTAGCGAGAGCTATCATCAGGATTACGCAAAGAACAACCCTATACGCTATAAATCGTACCGTTGGGGTTGTGGTCGAGACAAGCGCACTCGAGAGATTTGGGGTGAAAAAGCCATTCACTAAAAAGGCAATATATGAGTTACTGGTAAATTTACTATCGGCAACTCACTTAGCTCATAAAAACCACGAAAATTGAATAACCTGACTCCTGTTTAAGAAATGGTGTAAGTGTTTGTTTTAAATTGCTAAATTTCAATTCAACACTCAATGCTGTTAGCATTGTGAAGTGCAAGGCGTAAAAGTCACGTAATAGTTATTCTATTGCTGGCTTTTGCAACGCAGTAATTCGCAATTCTAGCTGTATTAAGCGCCGTTTCTTAAATGAGATTCAGGTTATAATAGTAAAATAATCCCATTCATTGATGGTCAGATAGATACAATTTCGAGGCGGGAGTTCGATAAATTCTAATCAAAAACAAACACATCAGAAGTATAATATTACAAAAGTTAATACTACCGCCACTGCTACTGGAATCTTCATTAATTGTAGGAACGATTAGCTCAGAAATATTGATAGTAACTAAAACTTGGACCGATTCGCCATCTTCGTCCGAAACATCTAAAGAAAAGTCATCTTCGCCCGATGCACCAATGTTCGCATTATACGAAAATTCACCATTTTGATTTAATCTGTTTGACTAAGAGGGTATCAGCCCTGCCATGACCGACGTATTCGTGGTGAATTAAACTGGGTTCCAATCCAAGTCGTCGTGCCAGAACATGGGTGATTCAAGTATTATTTTTAATCGAAACAAGGGTATATATAAGAAAAACATGTAGATCGGCTTAATTTGCCTTGTCGTTTGTCGCAATAATTAGCAGTTTTATCGAGCAAGACTGAAGCAATTACAGAATGTGGTGTAATTACTTTTGATTAGTAGCGATGAGTCAGCAGATTGATATCTAGAATTTAAAATTGCCTCTTGGTTTTGATTCGATTCACCTTTTTTTTAATCGCACCGTCAAAATGTTTACTTTTTTTCCATAAATGAGGTTTAGAAATGGGTTTTCCTTTTAAAAATAGTATGAAGTACTTACTTGGTATTATGTTTTTTTTTGTAGCAATAGCGTCTTTTTTCTTTGGCTTGGCGCTTAAATCGTATTCAGATGAGGAGGCATTGACTGAAAGTACATCTGTAGATACAGAATTACTTGAGCTTGCCGAAAAAGAAAACGAAATACGACAAGCAACGGCAGAAAATAAACTCGTTATAGATGAGTTACAGGCGAAAATCGACGCCTTAGTCGTTTCTTCAAAACAACCTGAGCCCGTTGATTTAGATTCGAACCCCATTATCCAACAATGCGAGCAATTTTCTGAAACAGAAGAAGGAATACAGGTCAAAAAGGAATTATCTGAAATTAAAGCACAATATCTTGCATGCTCTAATAGTTTAGAGCGTTCCCAATCTACTAATACTCAATTAGCGGAACGAACCAAGCAAGAACTTATCGACGCAAATGCCTCTATTACGCGCTTACAAACTGATTTAGCAGTCGCCAATGAAAAAACGGTCGAATTGAATAATCAGATCCTGTTGTTAAACGCCACGCAAGCTGAGTTAATAGCGAAAATAGAGAGCGTTGGTCCACTAGAATTCCTCGAAATTGATGTCTCTACAAATTATTGCGGAAGAACATTCAGTATTTCAAATACTCGCTGTGTAGGGTCCATTGATTTAAGTATTAGGTTTAATTTTTCTCCTAATTCTCAAATGACTATTAGTATGTTTGACCCGAACAACGACCGTATTGCAATTCGAAATATCACCGCAAACAGGTTGAATACTATCGAATTTGTAACTGAAAAAAATAAACCCTTTTTAGTCGGTCAATACCGAATTGAGATTGAGCTTGCCGACTTAGAGGTTGAGAAAAAACAGTTCCAAATTAAATCGTCTTAAATAAACCTAGAATGAGGAGGAATCCACACTGTACTGCTTTTTAAATAGGCACTAGGTAGCATTACAAATAGCCATGCTATTGCGAGTAAGTTCAACGAAGATTGGCATGATAATAGCGGCGATGGACGGTATGGGTTATCCCAAGTTCAATTTAAATAGGTAACTCAGTCGTATTTTTTACTTCTGTCATTGCAATATGGCTCTGTGCTTCATGAATATAGGCCAGTTTAAGTAGCTTATTTCGCAAAAAGTTTTCGTAACTTTGAATATCTTTGGTGACGACGCGTAGCACATAGTCCATGTTTCCCGAAATTGTCCAGCACTCAGCGACTTCGGCATAGCCAACTATAGCCAGTTCAAATTCTTCTAAACTATTGCGCCCATGAGTGGATAGTTTGATGTTGACGAAAGCAACCAACTCACAATCGAGTTTATGCCTATCTAACAAGGCGACTTTAGATTTAATATAGCCTTCTTGCTGTAGGCGACTTATACGTCGCCAGCAAGGTGATTGAGACAAACCAACCTGCTCTGCGATTTCTGTTGCAGACAAGTTGGCATCTTTTTGTAGTAATTGCAGAATATGAATATCTATTTTTTGCAATGGATCAGACATGGAAAATTAACTCTAATAAGTACCAAATATTAGATTAGTTATACCGTATTTCTTTAATTTTGAAATTAATAATGCTTTTATTTGTGTAACAAAATACATTTTTCAAGTAACTCAAAAAAGCGTTCTAATTCATTAATACTATTGTAATGCATGCACCCCACACGAATAACACCACCAATGTCAGTTAAACCTAACTGTTCGTATAGACCTTGAGCGTAAAAGTTGCCGTCCCATATACAAATATCATACTGGGCAAAAAACTCGGATACGGCACGAGGTGCAATCCCTTCAATACGAAACGCGAACGTTGGCGTGCGATTGTCATACGAAGACAAGCCAAACAGTTGTATCCCAGAAAAACTTTCGAGGTTCGAAAGAAAATAAGCACTCAACATTTTCTCATGCTGAATAATATGCTCGTAACCCGCACAAATACGTTCTCGTCTTGGCCTTGTGACTGGTAAATCAGACAAAGACGCAATATAGTCAACTGCTGACACAAACCCCGCCAAAGCCTCGAAACTTTGCGTTCCCGTTTCCCAGCGTCCAGGGTTCACATCTTTTGCTGGCGCAACTTTATAAGGAGAAAGCGAAGACAACATCGGCTCTTTTGCAAACAGAACACCAAGGTGAGGACCAAAGTACTTATAAGCCGAACTCACTAAAAAATCACAATTAAGGGTTTGAACATCAACACTTGCGTGAGGAACATAATGCACTGCATCAACATACACTAACGCTTCAGAATGAGATTTTACATCTTCAATGACTGCTTTAACATCTACCATTGAGCCCGTGGTGTTAGACGCATGTGTTACAGCCACAAATTTTGTTTTTTCGCTGAGCAAGTCCAATAACGCTTGACGATCTAAGGTGCAATCCGATTCTACTACTGGAACCTGATGTACAACGACGCCTTTTTCTTCGGCAACCAATACCCAAGGTGAAACATTAGAATAGTGGTCAAGGGCGGTAACAATGATTTCGTCGCCACGTTGCCATGTATTAGCAATAGCTCGGCTAAAGTGAAACGCTAGTGATGTCGCGTTCGCTCCAAACACAATATTATTTGCCGACGGTGCATTGTATAAATCAGCCGCAGCCTGCCTAGCCTCACTCATCAAATTTTGCGTTTTTTTACTTGTGAAATACGCTCCACCTAAGTTTGCATTACTGCTTCCAAGGTAGCTCACCATATTATTTAATACGCAATTTGGCACTTGGGAGCCACCAGGGCCATCCAAAAAAATAGGGATAACACCGTCATTTTCTTGCTGTAATGCAGGAAACTGGTCACGAATATGCTTTTTCATCTACACTTTCGCCGTTAGTACAAAAATATCCATACTTCCTTCATGACCCTCTTCGGGCAAAATAGTCGCCGCACTATGCCAAAATCGCTTGTCATTAAGCACTACAAACTCGCCTTTATCAAAGGTGTGATTTATAAACGGCGCATCATTTTTGTTCAAATGAATACGTAAATTCCCACCAGCTTTTAAGTGCTCTCGTTGAATAACAAAAATTCCAATACGGTCGAAACCATCTTGATGAACCCCTTCCGGAGCAACTGCTGTTTCTTTGTTTTCTTTCGCTAAAATACGCAACTGGTGGACTTCAATATCAGCATCATCATTAACATGGGCCATATTCTTAAAATGCTGAAACATTTCTACAAAGGCGGCGCTGTTAATAATTTCGTCTTCAATTTCTTCGTAACGTCTAACCACACCACCTTGAAAGGTATTCAGTTCTTCTGATTGCACAAAATCTTTCTGCGGTAAATGCGTTAAAGATTGGCCTGAAAAGGTAAAATGAGAAAACCGTCTTAAGCGAAATTCACCGTCTAAATAAGGGTTAGGAGGTAAATTATCGAATGATTTTGCCAATATCTGAGTATGGTCGGCGCTTAGCTGCCCTAGTTCTAAGTAAAACTGACTTGTGTTGACTGTATCTGAAGTACCCATAACACACCTTTCAACTATTCTATTGAGAAGTTAAAAATAATATAGTTAAACCATGAGATTTGGTTTGTTAATTAGACAAGAAATTGCCACTTGAGAACATGATTTATGCTAACAAAACCTATTTTTTGAATAAAAAACGTTTTTCCTTTGGAAATTTAGCGCATTGAAAGTGCAAGGGGAATAAGAAACACTTACACTGATTCTATTGATTTTATTTTAGGTTATTAAATTATGGGGCGTTACCTTGGGTTTAGCGTTATCGTCATATTTATACTAGTTGTGTCAGCTGCCAGCTTACTCTGGTTTAGTGTAGAAACTCAGCCAAGAATAACAATGAACTCTCTTCAGCATTTAAATAGTGCAGATGATGTATCGCCTCTTTTAAAGCAAATACAATCAACTATTGAAGATCCTACCGTTGCAGCTCGTATCGATATTACCCATACACAGATAAACAGCATCCAAGCCTTGCTACAAAGGTCCACTGACAAGTTTCGCGCAAAAAATGCTATCAACAATGGTTCTGCCGACATAAATATGACCTACATCATTGAAATAAATGATTTTAAACGGTTTATTAATCTGCAGATAACCATTGGGTCCGGAGAAGGACTCACAATAGAAAAAGTTATGGTAGGAAAAGTTAACTATCCGGGTTGGCTTGCAAAGGCCATTGCTAAACACAGCCTTAATTTATACACCAAAAGTAAAATAGCTACTGAAATACTGAACAGTATTGATAGCGTGGCAATTAATGAGAATGCCATTCAGGTTAAGCTCAATGCCGTTGACAAGGTAATAGCCGAATTAATGCACATTGACACAGGAGAACCCTCTGAACGGGATCTAGAACTGGAAAAATACACTCTATTATTTTTAAACGAGTTAAATGACTTTGAAAGTACCCGTTCCTCTGAACAAGTCTCTCTGAATCACTATATTAGCTTCGTATTTCAACGCGCTAAACAGCACAGTAACGATAACAACCTGATCTTAATTAACGAAGCAGCCATACTAAGCCTTGCTATATTTGCTGGCGATACTCGTTTTAGCCAATTGTTTAGCAATCTGCCCGATGACGCGGAAAATGTCAGCCAGCTGCAAAGCAAACCAACGCTAGGGGCAAGAACCGACCTTGCTCAGCACTTTATTATCTCTGCGGCACTACAGATTATCTCCCGCAAAAATATTGCATTAGCCATTGGTGAGTTTAAAGAGCTTATGGACCGCTCACCCAGTGGGACAGGTTATAGTTTTGTTGATCTGGCCGCCGACCGAGCGGGTGTTGAATTCGCAGAACAAGCGACAAATGATTTAAAAGCTAAATTCATTCAACAAAGGTTGTCGTCAGGTATTTCCGAAGACGCCTATTTGCCGAAACTAAACGGATTAGCTGAAGGACTGCATAAACAAGCCTTTATTGAACAATATAAACAAGTAGACAGTACAGAATATAGAAAAGATGTTAACTTGATTAAAGCCCGTATTCGCAGGCTGACACTGTACACTGAAAGTTAAATCGTCAATTAATCACTTTTTTTGTAATAAAGAATAGCTGCGAATGACTATAGTATTTTTTACTTATCTAGCGCGATAGAACATGGATTTTTCTGCGGTGTTGTCTGAGTATCAAGGTTTGCTCAGCCGTGTTGCCAATAGTTATGAAGCCGACCCTGAATTGCAAAAAGAGCTCTTTCAAGAAATATCCATAGCCGTATGGCAGGCTTTACATTCCTTTAAACAAGAAGCGAGTATTAAAACTTATATACTGCGTATTGCTCACAACCGCGCAGTTAGCCATGTAGCAAAAGAAGTGCGTACCATCAGAAGCAGTAATATAGACAACCACGATGTCACTGGCTTATCTCAAAAAATTGACTGCACAGAACAAAAGGCCGCGCACCACCAGCAAATAGAACACATGTTAACGGCTGTTCGCCAACTCAAACTACCTGCGCGACAAATTTTTACCATGTCTATGGAAGGGTTGAGTTACCAAGAAATTTCAGACAACACAGGTTTAAGCGTCAGTAACGTTGGCGCAATTATTAACCGTGCTAAAGCATCGGTGTTAAAGGAAATGAATCATGATTGAAACCGAAAACAGTAGCGATATTGAGCTACACCAATTGTGGCAGGAGCAAACTGTCTCGCCACTCAACTTAAACGATATTCGTCGCAGAGCAACGCTTCAAACGAGAAAACAACGATTTTATCTTGCACTGGACATCATCTGCTTATTGCCTTGGCTGGCCTTTTTTATCATTGACATAAAGCTGCCACCCAGCCAGAAAATATTTCTTTTTGTGTTTATGACCATGTCAGTATTAACAGTAGTGTACATAATAAAACTACGCTGGACTTCCTTACGCTCAATGAACAAAAACACAGGGGATTATTCATTGCGATTATTGCAGCAATTGAAAAATAACCAACGCCTTGCCTATATTAATAAGCCCATTAGTTTAATCGTTATTCTTGGCTCTCTTTGTATAGAACCAGTGTCCTATTTACTAGATGAAATAACCTTAGAACAAGCCATGCATAAAGGAGCTATCAGTTTCGCAATATTAGTGGCACTTCTTGGGCCTTGGGTGTGGTGGTTCCATCGACGAGAAAAGCGTTTCGAAAGAGAAGCAGCAGAATTGAGCCGCATTTTAAAAATTTAAAATAAAATGTAATAAATGCCTAGCGGCTTTGACTATAAAGCTAACGTCACTTTTAAGGTTACATTATGGAAAAGTTAACTAATTTCTACGAAACCACGCCGTTATGGATGTTTTCTATTGGTATTATTGCTTTGTTATTCGTGTGGTTTTTACCTGTTTTACTTGCCGCATTTTTTAATCGAAAACATCTAAAACTCATTGCTGTGGCTTGCATTCCAGCCGGTTTTTCAGTTATCGCTTGGACCGGTATTCTTGTATGGTCTGTTACAGGAAAGGTATGGAACAAAAAAGAACAACCTACCGCACAGCCTTAAAATAAAGTGTCCGCCGCGGACACTTTAACTGTCCGCGGACGCTTACCTCGTCATTAGAAACCAAAAATCCCCTTTAAAAACAAATAAGTAACAACTGGCATGTAATTCGCTATTTAATCGTATATCAATTTTGGATTATCGGTTAAGGAAGTAACACTATGCTATTTGTTTCTATGCTCTTGTCTCCCGTCATGCTTATCGCGTTGTCTTTTGTGATGGACTTGTTTCAACCTACCCATACTAAAGTGTAGGCTGAAATTATGATTCAAGATACTAGTGGTCAAGACAACATTATTGAACCTGCAAAAACAGGGCGTATAAAATACGTTCTCTTTCTTTTCGTTTTTATCGCCCTTGTGTTTGTCGCGTATAACCTTGCAACGGGCAACAGCGCAGACCAATCGGTAAAACGCAGTCGGCTTCAAATCGCAACATTACAACGAGGAGAACTTGTTCGCGATATATTGGCCAGTGGAAAAGTCATTGCTGCCAATGCACCACAAATCTACGCTCCCGTAGAAGGCTATGTTGACCTGTTTGTCAAAGCAGGAGATACCGTAGTCATCGACCAACTCATTGCTCGACTGGAAAGCCCTGAACTAGAAACACAACTTAAGCAGCAATCCTCAGAGTTAGACAGCCTAAAAGGCGAACTTGCTCGCAAAGAACTAGACGC
>CAYUZL010000193.1:0-3077 GCA_964449725.1 uncultured Alteromonas sp.
ATATATTATTGTGATCAACGGTTAGTTTAATACTTAAATCATCTATGGCTTTTGGTTCGAAAAGTAATTTTGCGCGAAGCAGCAAACGGTTTTCAAAATCGATGTTCCTATCGAAAAAGATAGTGTCGATAATCCCATCGGTTTTTTGATAATCGGCTGCAACTCTAAATGCAAGCTGGTCGTCAATAATTGCGTTGCCGTAAGCACCTGCTATTTGATAAGTGTTGTTTTCTGCCACCGTTATTCTTACTTTTGTATCTTGCTCGTAGGTAGGATCAGCAGTTGTTACTACAATTGCGCCGGCAAGCGCATTACGACCTTGTACACTAGATTGCGAGCCACGAAGTACTTCAATTTGTTGTGTATCCCATAGAGATGTGACGCCTCGACCTAAAGCGGTGCCTGATAGGGGAGAACCATCGACATAAACATTTGATGTTACGCCTTGGCCAGAGCCAGTAGAGCCTGTTCTGCCCACACCACGAATGGTTATGTTGGAAGAGTTTCCTGTACCCGCCACGTTTGGAATTCTAATTAATAGGTCGTTAATATCCACGATACGTTCAGCGTCTAGACGTGCTTCACTGAATAATTCTATTGATGCATCTACTTCCTGAAGCGTTAATTCTTGTTTGGTGCCTTGAATGATAATGCGTTCAACGTCTTTTTCGTTGTTGGGCTCTAAATTACTGTCTTGTGCATTTACTGAAAGTGACGCGCTTGATATTAGCAATAGAGCAATACTATTAAGTCGAAATGAGGGCATGGTACGGTTGTTACCTATGTTAGTTGTGTATTGTAGAGTGCCTTTATATGCAAACACTAAATTTAATGGGAATAGTTTACATTACTATTAGCGTGGTGGGTAGCATTGTTGGTATAGAAATAGGCAGAGAAACGACCTGAATAGCTATTATTTGAAGAGTAAATTGAAACTAGCGTTGAAGGTTAGTGTTGTAAATTACTTGAACTTACGACGAATAAATGTCACTGGTAGTTGTAACATTGTCAACCAGCCCAGTGCACCACCACCGCTAGAAGATGATGGAGTCTCAGTTGCCAGAGGCGTTACATTTGTTACGTTAACAATTGCAGCTGCAGTAGCCGTGTCCGTTCCATCATTTACGATAACAACAAACTCTAAGATTTAGTCACTACTAATAGTTGTAACGGTACGATTTAACTAGAGGCTTCGTTAGAGGTAAAATTCAATAAACTAACGAGCTTTGCGACTAGCCGTGAATAAGAGACAACCCAATGAAAATGTGCTATCTCATTCGGTTCAAGGAGTACAATATACTTCCGATGCGTTTCAACAAGCGCTGAAAGAGCATGGACTAGTATCAAGCATGAGTCGAGCTGGCAACTGTTTAGATAATGCAGTAACCGAACGCTTTTTTCGAAGCTTAAAATCAGAACGCGTGAATTATCGTCGCTACCAAACAAGACATGAAGCTAAGGCTGATATCATTGATTATATTGAACCGTTTTATAATCAAAGAAGACGACACTACAAACTAGGAAATATTTCACCTAACGAATATGAAATGAAATTACGAAAATCTGCCTAAACAAGTCCCCAAGGAAAGTTGACTGTTACAAAAATGACTTGACCACTACACTTATACTCCCTATATTCGAAAAAATCTCAATTATAAATTATCTAACACTCAAAATTAAAAGGAATTAATCTGGTGAATATACAATATAAAATGTTGTTTTTTACTTTCTTAACATATCTTTGCTTTCCCTCTTATTCTTCTGAACGCTGGTATCAAGATCCTAATTTGAGGTCTGCAGGAGATGTTCCTATTGATTTTGAGAGTCGCATGAATGATATCGCCTCATGGAAAGATACCCTTGAGACAATGGACGTATACTATCTGAGATCTAATAGCTACTATCGGCATTTAGCGAATAATCCCGAGCTTAAACATGAGTTGTCGAGATTGTTTGATGAGTACAATATTAAACTAGCGCTAGACGATGCTGATGCAGTTTGGGCACATTCCCCTATAAAAGGTAAGGACCCTAAATACCGAAGGTCTATAGCAGCAATAATGGATTTGGAATCTTTTGGATTTGATGTGGCTTTCGTTGGATTACAAAGCGTTCTTTCTAAGCCTCTTTATGACAGCAGTGGGAATCTTGTGAACTATCCAATGAGTGATAGATTTCTAGACGTTTCAGAATATTTCAAAACTGTTGGAGAAGCTTTCCCACATATACAAATTGGAATTATTGATGCATTGGCGTCTAAAGTCTCAATTGCTGAAACGAAGTCAACATACTCTTCCTTAAAAAGTCATTTGCGATCACTTGGATATAGCCTTTCCTTTATTCATATAGATATTCCAATGGACTTCCCTCGTGAAGGACGAAAAGGGTTGAGTTTTTCCAAGCTTATTGATTTAGAGAGATATATTGAGATACTAGGGATGAACTCTGGGCTATTTGTCGTTGATACATCGGGTATGGAGAGTGCACAGGCATTTTCTGACAATTCGATTCAAGGCCTAGACACTTTTCTTGAGTTAGGAGGAAGCGTTAACCATTATATAATGTCCTCATGGTACCACTTTCCCAAATTTAGCACTCCGGACAGGATTTTAACGAGCCCACCTTCGATGATGAGTGTTTTTAGGAACATGGATAGAACCCTAAATTTCTATGGCTATGATAACAATAAGAACTGTTATAATGATGTCAGAAGGGTTTTTGATGGCTCAAATCACGATGTTTCGTTTTCTGGCTATAAGGGCTCAGGTAGTCTTGGCGGAGTGGTCTTTAGAGCATACTGCGGCAGCGATAGTTCTATGCGTCCCTTGTACAACTGTAAAAATCCCAACGGAAATACATTTGTGTCAAAAAGATATGATTGCGAAGGTAAGACCAAAAACTATCCCCATCTTATCGGTTATGTAAACAGGAATAAAACAAGTAGCTCATCCAAAACTATCTACAGGTGCCGTAGTAATCCGTCAAATCACTTCGTAAGCAATAAGCTTTCTGAATGTTCACAATATTTTTATGGAGGAATCTTGGGGTATACCGATTTTCCATGATATTAGGATAAC
>CAYUZL010000194.1:0-4392 GCA_964449725.1 uncultured Alteromonas sp.
CTGTAAAGGTTCATGACCAATGATATCAAAGCCCGACAATAGCCAATTCAGTTGTTGTTCACTTAAATGTATATGGCTTAACTCATTCCCCTTCGGCCATTTGAATGTATGCTTTTCCAATCGCTTATACCAAAGGGCAAACCCGGTTTTGTCCCAATATAGTACTTTAAGCTTATCTCGCTTTTTATTGCTGAATAAAAACAGAGCGCCAGTGAAGGCATTGAGTTCAAGCTCAGATTCTACAATAGCCAGCAGACCGTTAATCGATTTGCGAAAATCCACAGGCAGTACATGCAGATAAATGTCATCGGGCTCAACGAACATCTTCATCAAGCCAGCACCTTAATAACCTGAGCTAACCATTGTGGAGAAACTGAGTCATTGATGTGTAACTTCACTTTACCGCATTGCAACGTCAATGCGTGTAGATGCTTATTCTGTTTTGGTTTTCTAAGTTTCACCAGTCTTGGCTTAATCGATTTATCTATCGACCCATTCAAGTCTTTTTTACGTTTGGCAAAATATTTGGGGCACAAGTCGTTCTCGCGACAAAACTGAGCAGCCGTCAGGTCACTTTCATCATGTTGTTTAAATAACATTTGCCACTGTTCGGTGGTTCGGATCACCATGTCTCTGTCTCCTGATGGTTAAAATCAAGAGTTTGACGGTGCTAAATTGAATTGGCTAGGTGGGATGGCCGGACGTTCACGTTCGAATACACCATTGCGCCAATAGCCGAGTGATTTCTTACCATCAGGCGTGATGCGTTCAAGATAGTCCGGGTAATCAGAATTCTCCCCGTATAATGTTTGCTCTTGAGCTAGCAATTCGCGGCTTAATTTTCCTGATCTACTCTCATGCTCAACCTTTTTGGACAAAGCCATTACATCAATAACATTGGTCATACTTTTCATCTCTCGGTTCTTGGGGAAATATATGTCGATTTCGAAGCAAGTAGTCAGTTCCAGATCTTAAATAGAGTTGGAGCTACTTAGCTTGAGAAGTATACAATTCAACGTTATTGTACTTCTTTTATATAGCTTAATAGCATACTTGAGTAAGTTAAATTTTTGGGATTAATTATGTCTTTACGGTTTGAATGCAAACTATTTATAGCGGCTTTTATGGTTGCTTTCGTCACGGCTTGTTCTCCTCCTAAAAGCACAAGTGAATTAGAAAGATTAGCCACCCGAGCAGAGCGAGTTGAAATTATTCGTGATGATTTTGGTGTACCGCACATTTACGGTAAGACAGATGCCGATGCGGTCTTTGGTTTGTTATATGCCCAAGCTGAAGACGACTTTAAACGAGTGGAAAGAAATTATATTTGGGCAACAGGGCGATTAGCGGAAGTGGAAGGCGAAAGCGCGCTGTACAGTGACCTTAGAGCGCGCTTGTTTATGACAGTAGAACAAGCTCAGTTAGCCTATCAAAATGCACCTGAATCTCTTAAAGCTTTGTGTGATGGATTCGCTGATGGACTGAATTATTATTTGGCAACCCATCCTGAAGTAAAACCTGCGTTACTCACTCGGTTTGAGCCTTGGATGCCGATGTTCTTTTCTGAAGGTTCAATTGGTGGTGACATTGAGCAAATTTCTGTTAAAGGAATTGAGGGCTTCTATGAGGGGCGGGCCGAAAAATTCGATACACCCGATTTGGCTATGGTAGAGCCAAGTGGTTCTAATGGTTTTGCGATTTCAGGCAAGCTAACTGAATCGGGAAACGCTATGTTATTGATCAACCCACATACCTCCTTTTATTTTAGACCTGAAGTACATGTTGTCAGTGAAGAGGGGTTAAATGCCTACGGTGCAGTGACATGGGGACAATTTTTTGTCTATCAGGGGTTTAATGAAAATAATGGTTGGATGCATACTTCAACCTATGTAGATTTTATGGATGAATACTTAGAAACCATCGTTAAACGTGAAGATGGTTTATATTATTCCTACGGAGATGAAGAGCGCAAAGTTAAAACGTCAAAAATAACGTTAAAATACCGAGACGGTGACGATGTAAAAGAGAAGGCCTTTCCCGCTTTTCATACCCATCATGGACCGGTTACACATAAAATTGATGAAAAGTGGGTAACGACTCGAATCAACTGGGATCCTGTCAATGCGTTACACCAGTCTTTTATACGCACCAAAACCAGCAACCATGATGAATTTCGCAGTATGATGAACATACGTACTAATTCGTCTAACAACACAGTGTATGCCGATGCCAATGGCAATATTGCCTATTATCACGGTAATTTTATTCCGAAGCGGGACCCTAGTTTCGATTACTCACGGCCAGTAGATGGTTCGAGCACCAAAACGGATTGGAATGGATTACACACTGTGGATGAAGTTATTACTTTATTAAACCCTGAAAATGGCTGGATCCAAAACGCAAATTCCACGCCTTTTACCGCCGCTGGCGCGTTTAGCCCTAAAAAACAAGATTATCCTGCTTATATGGCACCTGATGATGAAAATTTCAGAGGGATCCACGCCGTTCAAGTGCTAACGGGGGTATCCAACCTCACTCTAGATAAACTGATTGAAATTGCTTATGACCCTTATTTACCCGGATTTGAAAAGTTAATTTCTGGGTTAATAGAAGCTTATGATGGGTCTAGTAACCCGTCGGCTGAACTAGCCGAGCCCATTAACACATTGCGCCAATGGGATTACCGAGTTTCTGAACGTTCTGTCGCTATGTCTTTAGCTCATTTTTATGGCATGCAGTATTTAGCTGATGGCGATCGTCCGAAAAACAAGAGCTTTATGGAAATTATTGACTATTTCGGTACGGATTCATTACCCGAGGAAAGAGTAAATGTATTCATGTCAGCAGTGAATAAATTAACCGCTGATTTTGGCCAGTGGAATACTCCTTGGGGCAACATTAATCGCTTACAAAGATTAACTGGAGATATAAACCTGCCAGTTGATGATCTCCAGCCAAGTGTTCCTATTGGTCTTGCTTCGGGGAGGTGGGGGGCATTAGCTGCATTTGGTGCTCGCAGTGTTAACGACAGTAAACGATTGTATGGGTACCGTGGAAATAGTTTTGTTGCAGTGGTGGAATTTGGTGAAAAAGTAAAAGCGAAATCACTGCTAGCGGGTGGTCAAAGCGGCGATCCAGCGTCGCCTCATTTCTATGATCAGGCCGAGCGCTACGCTCAAGGAAAATTCAAAGACGTGGCGTATTATAAAGATGATGTGGTGAAACGAGAGGTAGAGCGTTATCAGCCCGGTAAGCGCGTTACTCGGTAACCATTAATAACTAGCACGAAGTGACAAGGTTCTTTGTTGAGAACCTTGTCAGTTGACGGTTTAAATTAGAATTGGTATTCGATTCCCACTCTAATTGAACGGGGTTGTAATACATGTAAGTGAATATCTTCTACAGGTTCGGTTTCACCGGGTAGCTGGCTTTCATAGAAGTAATCAATGTCTGAATCGTTACTGTTAAAGACATTCAAAATATCGAAGGTCAGATTGGTTTGCGGCGACAAGGTAATGCCAAGTCGCAAGTTCGTTAATCGGCTAGGATCTGACACCGCACTTTCATCTTCAATTAAAGGACGGTCACCAAAATAACGATACTGTGCACTGGCAAACCATGTTGGTTGTTCATAGGTTATGCCTGCTTGAAACACTTCGTTGATTGAACCAGGAATAGCATTAGCACTGCTTGGCTCGTCTGAAAACTCTGAGTCGGTGTAAGCGTATTCTAGGTTTACCGTCCAATCTTCTGTTGGGTGATAATAGACTGTGGCTTCAACGCCATAGCGAGAAGACGCACCACTTGCTTCTGTGTTACCCGCATCACCAACGAAAACCAGTTCGCTGTCTAAATCTAAGGTCCATAGTGCCAGTGAAGCATTAATTTTATGGTTGATATTTGCTTTTAGGCCAAACTCATAACCAAATGAAGACACAAGCGGGTCTACTGGTGTGATGGTATCGCCAGATACAGGATCCAATGACGATATGGTGCCTCTAGCGTCGTTAGAGTGAAACCCTTGGCCAGCTGATGCGTAGGCTTCGAAGTGGTCATTGATACTATAAATAATGCTGCCTTTAACAGACAATAAACCATCGTTTTCAGTACCGTTGTTTTGGCCAACATTAACGTTGTTTATGTTGGTTTCAATAAGAGAGTCTACATCGAAGGTAAAAAAGTCGTAGCGAGCACCGATTTTAACGCGAAGTTTGTCATTCAATAGGGTTTGGTTATCCCAGAACGCTGAGTAGCTAGATTCATTTACCGTGTCTAATCTTACCGTTCCTCTGCGTGCCCGTTCTGTGGTTTCAAATAAACCCACTTCATCTATGTCGTCGGTGCGAAACTGTAGCCCAAATGTATTGACTGTGTTGTATTGACCTAAGGTAC
>CAYUZL010000195.1:0-2590 GCA_964449725.1 uncultured Alteromonas sp.
AAGTATTCAATGCGGGACCTGTTGTACCTGTTTTAGTGGTAAACGACGTAAATAAAGCAGTGCCGTTGGCAAATGCACTTATTGAAGGTGGTATTAAAGTTCTAGAAGTTACACTTAGAACAGAAGCAGCGTTAAGTGTAATTGAAGCAATTGCAAAAGAAGTGCCTGAAGCCTTTATTGGTGCTGGTACTGTCACTAATGCTCAAGACTTAAAGAATGTTACTGATGCAGGTGCTAAATTTGCAATCAGTCCAGGTTTAACTTCAAACCTTCTTTCTGCTGGTATGTCTGGAAGTATTCCACTTATTCCGGGAATTGCTTCAATTTCTGATCTTATGACAGCAGTGGATCACGGCTATGAATTCTTGAAGTTCTTCCCAGCAGAAGCTGCGGGTGGAATTAAGGCAATTAAATCTATTGGCGGTCCATTTCCTAATATTACATTTTGTCCTACAGGTGGAATTAGCCCAGCTAATTATCTTGATTACTTGGCGCTTAAAAATGTTCGTTGTGTTGGTGGCTCTTGGTTGGCTCCTGACGACGCAGTAGCGAATAATGATTGGTCTACTATCACTGAGCTTGCAAAAGCAGCAGTGGAAGGCGCTAAAGGCGCTTAATCAATTTTTTAAGCGCGTGTATAACACGCGCTTAAATTATCACTTGTTCCAATGTGTGACTTTCTTCAGGTTGCAGTTCTTTCCACTGTGTTAAAGCCGTTTCAACACACACCATATTGTTAAAACCTTCGTTATTCATATCTGCCATAGAAAGTGACGTTTCTTTCCACGGATTCCAAACCACAATACTGTCGTGGCCATTGTGCTGAATACCTGACGTGATAGCTGTGTTTTTAATATGTGTAGCTGAGCTGGTACACAGATGAATACGGTCAGTTTCTTCGGTTATTTTATAAGGTATAGGGGTTGATTTGCTCGCCCAGTTATCTAGCTTATCTTTGTAGTTTCCAGTAATACCGATAATTTCAGCACTTGTAATATCTTCAAATGAAAAATAAGAGTGTAACGCGGCATTAAATTTTACAGTTTGTGTGCTTATGTTTGTGGTTTTTAACGACACCTTTAACGTATCAGCAACTACCACTATAAGCTTTACTTCTACATCTGTATTGAACTGTTTAAATTGAGTGGTTTCCGGCACCAGTGTTAATGTGGTTTTCTTGTCGTCGCCGCTGTGGGATTGAAGAGTCCATGTCTGTGTTCTTAAAAAGCCATGAGAGGGAAGGGTATCATCAACAAATTGGTTGTCGTTACCAAACCAAGGCCAACATAATGGAATCCCCCCACGGATAGGTTTTTCCCCCTGAAAATTGGCATCAGAACTCAACCACAGCCGTTCTCGGTTATCTTTAGATGGAATAAACGAAAGGATATGAGCGCCAAATAAGGCGATTTCCGCTTTACCAAATACATTACGGACAACAAGGACATCTAACGCGCCTCGTTTGGATATAGAAATTGAAGGTGAAATATCCATACAAGAAAAACCAATATCGAAAAAAGAGAATGTAGATTTATATGGCAGCAAATACAAAAAAGGTGCGAGATATTTCGCACCTTTTACTATAAAAAGTTAAACTTTTATTTTGAGATATGAGCAACTAAGTCAAGTACTTTACTTGAATAGCCCCATTCGTTGTCGTACCAGCTGACTAATTTCACAAAGGTATCCGTTAATGCAATACCTGCTGTTGCATCAAAAATACTTGTTTTCGCTTCGCCAATGAAATCTTGAGAAACAACGGCATCTTCGGTGTAACCAAGAATGCCTTTTAAAGACCCTTCAGAGGCTGTTTTGATTGCTGCGCAAATATCAGCATAAGAAGCTGGCTTGCTTAGGTTAACCGTTAAATCAACAACAGATACATTGGTTGTTGGAACGCGGAACGCCATGCCCGTTAATTTACCGTTTAGCGCAGGAATAACTTTACCTACAGCCTTCGCTGCACCAGTAGATGATGGGATGATGTTTTGGCTAGCGCCACGTCCACCACGCCAGTCTTTCATTGAAGGTGCATCAACAACTTTTTGCGTTGCAGTTGAAGCGTGAACCGTTGTCATTAGACCGTCAACAATTCCAAACTCGTCATTAATTACTTTCGCTAATGGCGCTAGGCAGTTAGTTGTACACGATGCATTAGAAACAATGCTTTGTCCTGCATAGGTTTCGTTGTTAACACCCATTACGAACATAGGCGTGTCATCTTTAGAAGGCGCTGACATTACAACTTTTTTCGCACCTGCATCTAGGTGAAGCTGTGCAGTTTCTTTTGTTAAGAAAAGACCGGTTGATTCAACAACAACATCTACATCAACATCGCCCCATGCCAATTGTGAAGGATCTTTTTCTGACGTAATTCTAACTGTGCGGCCATTTACCACTAAGTTACCGTTTTCTACACTAATGCTGCCGTCAAATTGACCGTGTGTTGAATCGTATTTCAACATGTAAGCAATGTAGTCAGCATCAAGTAAGTCGTTAACTGCTACAACTTCTATGTCATCGCGTAATTCTGCAGCGCGAAAAACTAAACGTCCAATACGGCCAAAGCCATTAATTCCAACTCGAATTG
>CAYUZL010000196.1:0-4088 GCA_964449725.1 uncultured Alteromonas sp.
CATTAGAAGTTGGGGTATTGGTTGTTTGTTAACTCTTATAATCTATGATTCACTGATTATTTATTGAAATGAACCTCTCCTCTATTTCGGTCTTCGTAAAAATCGTATCACTGCGGCAATTCGATAACAGTGTTGCACTAAAAGCCGATGTTAGACACATCGACGTAACAATTGTTAGAGTAGCAGTCAACTACGTGTTTTAAATAAAGCTGATTCCCTCTTTCTTACGGGGGAATCATTTATTCATATCCCTACCTGATTCTCGCTTTTTGTTTAAAAAAATGTTAACTTTTTAATCTAATAATTCATGTACTATTTATGTATGCAGTGTGCCTAAACAACTGAACATGAATAAGAACTTACACCTGTTTTCACATTTACTATTAATCAGCCTATTTTACGTTTTTTCTCCTTCAGCACACTCATCAGAAGGAAGAGTCAGTCTTAATTTTACGCTAAGCTTTGGCTCTCACGAGACCCATGCCAAATTAGGTTTACTTACTTTTGGTATTCTAGAAGACAATAATTTTGCCATCGAAGCAGGTTTGGGTCTTTGGGCTCAAGCAAGTTTTAAACGCTTTGGACATTCCCAAATAGACTGGTCCACAGGCTACGAGTCTTTTGCCTTGGCAGGCTTTGGAAATAACAGTAACTTATTGGGCTCTAGCTTATCATCGCTCACAACCCAAACTTTTTACAACGAAGACAGCGAAGGCAGTTTTTTTGGTATTGGGCTGGGTGTATCAGATGAGTGGAGCTCAACAAATCTCAATGAGCTTATTCACCAAACAGGTAAAATATATCTTCGTTTAGCCAACCGAAACAACAGTTTACATATCGGATTTGAAAATGATTTAAAAGCATCATTACTTCGTGGAGAAGGTAAAGACTATGGGATCACAGCAAGTGCTGATGTTGGCTTCACCTCAGCAAATAGCAATCATATACAACAATATCGTCTGGGTTTTTTATTATTTACCCCAAAACCCGATTTTAATAAAGAACCTAACAATACCATTAATTCAGGTGACGGCAGAAAACGAGTCTGGTTTACCCAGTCACCTTTAGACTCTCTTTTTAACGGCAACTTTTATTTCTCAGCAACCTGGATCAGCGACGACTATGCATTAAGTTCGCAAATTGGTGTTGACAGTAAGAAGCTAGGCGCAAAATTACAAAATGACATTCACGATGAGTTTGGCTTAGTACCAAGATTTCCTTGGCCCGTGGAGCAAGACGATACTCTTCTTTGGAATGTTGTTTTAAGCAAAAACTTGAGTACCCATCCATGAATCCTTTGATTGTTTGTATCACCGCTTGTTTATGCTTAACCGGTTGTATTACGTACGACGAAACCTATGCTAAATCTCATAGTAAGGTTATCGCTAATACACCTATTGTGCGCTTAGATTTAAGTGGTCAAAATTTAACTCAGCCACCTGAAAATTTCGAGACTCTGCTTGCCCTTGAAGTCGTTGATTTAAGTGCTAACCCACAACTAAATTGGAATGAAACACTAAAAAAAGTATGTGCCTTACCCAAAATAAAAACGATCATCCTGAACCATAATAAGTTAACTCAACTCCCTTCTAGCATAACAGGGTGCACAAACTTACAGGGAATATCTTTAGTCAATAACCCCCAACTCGACTTTCAATCAGGCTTAGATTTAATCAGTCATTTGCCCATTAATTTTGTGAATTTATCGAACAATCTGCTCACAGACTTACCTAAATCACTTTCAAAATTTCATCAACTGAAAGACTTAAGGCTAAGTCATAACCAAGTATCATCTTCCTCTGCGTTTACACCATTAGTTAAAAACCAACACTTATTTTCATTATGGTTAGACAATAATCAACTCTCCGCAATCCCTTCGTCACTGTTTGAATTAACACAACTTGGTTATTTGTATTTAGACAATAACCACTTAAATGATTTACCCAATGCATTCACACAGCTTCGATTGCGAGCGGTGTGGTTGGGACACAATGAATTTACTCAGATACCTGACAACCTAGCGCGTTCAACGGTGATAATGGCATTTTTGAATAATAATGAAATCATGTCTCTTGGGGCTGAAGTTGAGAAAGGAGCCTTCAATTTACAAGGCATCATTTTGAACTATAACCGCCTATCTGAGAACCAAACAGAAAAAGCAAAAGCCTTATTTTCAAATGCTTTTATCTATCAAGATGACAACCAGGCTTATTTGCAGGAATAAAAAAGCCCCCTAAAAGTAAGGAGGCTTTTCTTATTAAATCGTTTTATTCCGCGCTATCCACAGGGCGCATGTGAGGGAATAAAATAACGTCTTTTATAGTTGGGCTATCAGTAAACAACATGGCCAAACGGTCAATACCAATGCCTTCACCCGCAGTTGGGGGTAAACCATATTCTAGCGCACGAATATAATCGTCATCGAAATGCATTGCTTCGTCGTCGCCAGCGTCTTTCTCTTCCACCTGCTTTTTAAAACGAGCGGCTTGATCTTCAGCATCATTTAACTCGCTAAAGCCATTGGCAAGTTCACGACCACCAACAAAGAACTCAAACCTGTCGGTAATAAACCCGTTTTCATCATTACGACGAGCAAGAGGTGACACTTCCCAAGGGTATTCCGTAATGAAAGTCGGTTGTTCTAATTTTTCTTCCGCTGTTGCTTCGAAAATTTCACATAAATATTTACCCGCCCCCCAAACACCATCGACTTCAGGCTCTTTAATGTGCAGGGTTTTAGCCATTGCTTTTAATTCGTCCAAATGCGCTTCGGGATCGCGAATAGCCGCTTCGTTGGCCTCTGGCCAATATTTAAGAATAGCGTCGCCCATAGATAAACGTTCAAATGGCTTACCAAAATCAAAGTGTAATTCGCTTGTCACCTCACCGTTAACATCTTTAATGGTGTTCACTACTTTGGTGGTACCTAAAATATCGTTCGCTAAGGTGCGTAACATATCTTCAGTCAAATCCATCAAGTCGCGGTAATCGGCATAAGCTTGGTAAAACTCAAGCATAGTAAACTCAGGATTATGACGAGTAGAAAGCCCTTCATTTCTGAAGTTTCGATTAATTTCAAACACGCGCTCAAAGCCGCCAACAACCAAACGTTTCAAATATAGCTCAGGCGCAATACGCAAATACATATCAATATCTAACGCATTGTGATGAGTTTCAAATGGCTTTGCCGTCGCTCCGCCTGGGATCACTTGCAGCATTGGCGTTTCGACTTCCATAAAGTCGCGAGAAGCCAAATAATTACGAATGCCATTAACAATTTGGCTGCGTATTTTGAAGTTCTTACGGCTGTTCTCGTTGGTGATCAAATCCACATAACGTTGACGATATTTAGTTTCTTGGTCCGCCAAACCATGGAATTTTTCTGGTAACGGACGCAAGGATTTGGTCAACAAAACGTACTCTTGCATGTCTACATACAAGTCACCTTTACCGGATTTGTGCACTACGCCAGAGACACCAATAATGTCACCAATATCCAAGGCTCCGTATTTTGCTTTAAGATCTTTTTGTACATCTTTACTTGCATAAGCTTGAATACGGCCGGTCATATCCTGTAGTAACAAGAAAGGGCCACGCTTTGCCATAATACGTCCGGCGATGCTGGCTGTTTTCGCTTTTTCAGCCAGAGCTTCTTTGTCAAATTCACCTAATGCGTCTTGTAATTCTTGCGCATAGTTTTCACGGCGAAAATGATTTGGAAATCCGTTCGCGCGACAATTTTCTCGAATTGCATCTAGCTTCGAACGACGCTCGGCAATTAACTTATTTTCATCTTGAGTTTGTTGGGTCATTCTCTGATTTTCCTGTTACAAACCAGACTTCAAGCTGGCTTCAATAAACTTATCTAAATCGCCGTCAAGTACGGCCTGTGTATTTCTAGTTTCAACACTCGTACGCAAGTCTTTTATGCGCGAATCATCCAATACGTAAGAGCGAATTTGACTGCCCCAGCCTATGTCAGACTTAGTGTCTTCAAGGGCCTGTTTCTCGGCATTTTGCTTTTGTAATTCGTATTCGTACAACTTAGCTTTAAGCTGTTTAAACGCCTGATCTTTGTTCTTGTGTTG
>CAYUZL010000197.1:0-3295 GCA_964449725.1 uncultured Alteromonas sp.
GTTAGATATGGTAGCGAATTTAACTATAAAACCAGTAAAATCCAAAATTCAGCGCCAGTTTCGACAAACATCAGTCAGTATAGGAGCGAACCTTGAAGAAGGAATGACTACCGAACAAGCAAAAGAAAAAATTGAAGGTGTTATGCAACACATCCAACTTCCTTCTGGCTATCATTGGACGCTAGGCAGCGGATTCCAACGCCAAGACGAAGAACAATCGATTATGACCACCAATATGCTATTAGCTGTATGCATGATTTACATTGTTATGGCCGCATTGTTTGAATCTCTTTTGCTACCAACCGCCGTTATTACATCACTGCTTTATTCTTTCACCGGTGTTTATTGGACCTTTTTCTTAACCGGAACACCAATGTCAATTATGGGTATGATAGGAATGCTGATATTGATGGGCATTGTAGTAAACAACGGTATTGTGCTCGTTGATCGAATCAATCAGCTAATAGACACAGGTTGGCCTGTACAAAAAGCCATCATAGAAGCCTGTTTAACACGCTCTAAACCTATTTTAATGACGGTAGGCACAACGGTTCTTGGACTTGTTCCGCTCACAGTAGGCGGAGCAAGAATTGGTGGAGATGGCCCTGCATACTCCCCTATGGCCATTGCTATTATTGGTGGATTAGTATTCTCAACAGCAACAAGTCTTGTATTAATCCCTTATGCGTACTTAATGTTACTAAAACTCAGAGCTAAAACAGGGAAAATGATGACTAATAGTAAAGTACTAGTAGCTAGGTTAATCAAAGCTTGATTGCCTTATCCTGCCATGGACGGTAGGTTGATGTCTCATTTATAAAGAAAGTGTATTTTCAAACGATTAAGTCCTATCTTAAATGATAGGACTTAATAAGAATTAACCCATACTAATCGTTAAACTCCGCCTTCCGTCAGCTTCGTTGGATCGAGAAGTTGAGTTAATTCTTCTCTAGAAAGTCTGGTATTTTCCTCTGCCACATCAATAATGGGACGTTTTTCCCCATAGGCTTGTTTCGCTATTTTCGCCGCTTTTTCATAGCCGATGATGGGGTTTAATGCAGTGACTAATATAGGGTTTCTGGTTAACGCTTCTTTTAATTTATCTTCGTTAACAGTGAAGCTTTTTATTGCTTTTTCTGCTAATAAAACACTCACGTTAGACAAAATTTCAATGCTCGAAAGTAAGTTACTGGCGACTAAAGGCAGCATAACATTCAATTCGAAATTACCAGACTGCCCCGCCACAGTTATCGCGGTATCATTACCAATAACTTGTGCACCCACCATAGCCGCCGCTTCTGGAATAACAGGGTTCACCTTGCCCGGCATTATAGAAGATCCCGGCTGTAACGCTTCTAGTTCTATTTCACCTAACCCAGCTAATGGGCCTGAATTCATCCAGCGTAAATCGTTAGCTATTTTAATAATAGATACGGCGGTTGCTTTAAGTTGGCCAGACAAAGAAACTGCAATGTCTTGAGTACTAATATGAGTAAAAAAGTTGTTTGCTGGCGTAAAAGTAATGCCGCACATATCAGATAAAGTATTGGCAAATTCTTGTGAAAAGTCAGGGTGTGCATTAATTCCTGTCCCAACAGCGGTTCCGCCTTGGGCCAGACTTTGAATACTCGTTTGTAGGCTCTGAAGGTGTTCGATATTCAACTCGATTTGCGACGCCCAACCTTGCAAACTTTGACTTAAACGAACCGGCATAGCATCCATTAAATGGGTACGCCCAGTTTTTATATGATGATGAACTTCCACCGCTTTCACTTTAATTGCTGAAGCTAATGTGAATAATGCAGGCAGTAGTTTGTCGTTTAACTCTAATGCCGCACTCACATGAATTGTAGTAGGTATTACATCGTTACTACTTTGACCATAGTTAATATGATCATTTGCACCCACTTTTTCGCCGTAAATAGAGCTAGCTATAGTGGCTAACACTTCATTGGCATTCATGTTCGAACTAGTGCCCGACCCTGTTTGAAATACATCTACAGGAAAGTGAGACATAAGTTCGTGATCGCTTAATAAGCGATCCGCAGCTTCGCTAATTGCCGCTCCCATCTTGTCAGGAATTTGTTCTAATTTAACATTTGCTTGAGCAGCAGCACTTTTAATTAAAAGCAACGCGCGAATAAAAGATTCAGGCATTCTGTTTCCACTGACGGGAAAGTTGTTAATTGCTCGCTGGGTTTGCGCTCCGTATAACGCATCTTGCGCTACATCTAGTTCACCCATACTGTCTCGTTCAATACGCGTATTCGTCATGTTTAATTCCTAATATCGAAGTCTTTTCATTAAATAGCCAAGCCGGCTTTAACGTAATCACTCATCACCCTGAGCTCATAGTAAAGTTGATTAATTTCACAATTTTGCTGGTCGTTACGTGCTAGTTGACGCAGCCTAAATAACGGCTTGTATATATGGTCAAGGCACTGTTGACGCCAATGTGGAGGTAAGCTTTCATCGGTCAGGGTGTCTAAAAGCAAATGAAATTGATTTAAAAAGAAGTGCCACTGCTGCTGATGGCAGTAAACATTTTGTTCATTACAATTAAGTAATTCTGCAAACAGTTTTGGGTTTTCTACATTTTCAGCATATCTAATCTGTCGATGAAGGGTTTCCATAAGCCTCCCAATACTCTGCCAAGTGCTCAATAAATTCCATCAACACAGAACCTATTTTTTGAAATCAATTTACAAGCAAAAACGTAGGCCCCGATAAAAGGCCTACTAAAAGTAAAATAAACACACACATGTTTAATTTCAGATAGTCTAGAATAAACCAATCTCAAACACAAATAAAAACAATTACCATTTAGATTCAGTATGAGTTATTCAAAAAATAAGTAGTAACCGTACCCTGCAACTAGCGCAGGTATTGTTGAATAAAACGTCGCAACAATGGCAGCTTTAGGTGCAAGGGCTATAGCAGGAAAAAGCGCATCTCCATCATTACTGATAGCATTGCCAATTTGGGCTGAAAATGGAATTGTATTTTGTAAATACAAGGTGGTTATTAAAATTTGTGGGCCACACCCTGGTAGCAAACCTACAGCGATAGCCAAAAGAATAGCGAACGGGCCTAAACTCTGAAAATTGGCCGCTAAATCAAACCCAGTCCATAGAATTACCAATTCAAAAGAAAGAAACGCAGCCACAACCCAACTGGTAACAAACTGCGTATCTAGTGCGGCTTTCATAACCCAGTTACTTTTAACATTTAAGTTTTCTTCACTGGTTACCTCTTGATAAGAACTACCAATGGAAGAAATAGACCATAAAAACAC
>CAYUZL010000198.1:0-2692 GCA_964449725.1 uncultured Alteromonas sp.
GCGGGCAATTTCATTTTTAAGTATTGCCAAATCTTTAAACGGCAAGCTCAGGTTATTCCCTAAGTTTTCGGTAACAATCTCGTTTAATACAAACTCGGTACTGTTGATGTTTTTAAATCGTTTTTCAATAGCTAGTTTCAGCCCATTGTTTTTATCACTTTGACTTAATTGACTAGTGGATTTCACCATAAATTGTTTGGTTTCTGTTGCACTTTTATCGCCAGTACTGTGCCCCTTCACCGATACAAGTTCAGTCACTGCAGTTACTGTGAGCTCAGTCCCCAAACCGCCCTCGAAATACAAGGTTAAGGGCAGCTTTTCTATGTTCAAATACTTAATTTTGTCTTGTACTGACGCATTGATTTGGCTTTTTTCTTCGTACAGGCTTTTTGCTGGATCCTGTATTTGTACTACTGAAATAGCATTTGCAGCTAGCGCATGTTTTGTTGAATTATCTCGAGGGTTATCAATGAACATTGATTGATTTAAATCCCCTTTTAAGAAGGCATTGGAAAAATCCCGATTAAATACCTTATACAAACGTTCACCGTCTTCTAATAATTCTCCCGTTTTCACAAAACCATCTATTTGCTTACGAAAACTATCAACAACAGTATGAACGTAACTTGCGCCTTTAATTCGCCCTTCAATTTTAAAGGAATAAACCCCAGCTTCAATCAGTGCTGGTAAATCAAAAAACGCTGAATTGTCTTTTATATTCAAAGGAAAGTTATTGCCTGTGGGAGTGGTTTCATATTCTTCCCGACACGCCTGACTGCACTGCCCGCGATTTCCCGAATTCCCTACACTGGCCGAGGTTGAATAACACAAACCTGAAAACGCAATACACAATGAACCATGCACAAACACTTCCATTAGCACATCATGTTCACGACCAGTGGCTGTAATGGCTTTTATTTCTCTTAGATTTAACTCTCTTGATAAATTAACTCTAGAAGCGCCTAGTTTTTTTAAAAACGGAATTTGTCCAGCATTATGGGTGGTTAACTGAGTGGAAGCATGTATGTCTAGGGTCGGAAAGTGTTTTTTCAATACATAAAACAAACCAATATCTTGAACTATTACACCGTCTAAGGTGGTGTTCACCAGCTTGCTGAGTAACTTGGAAAGCGCCGGAAATTCACGTTCTAATATAACAATATTTAACGTGAGGAAAATTTCACATTGATACTGGTGTGCTAACCGAATAAGGCCAACAAGCTCATCAAAGGAAATGTTGGCGGCCCTATTTCTTGCATTAAAGGTATCTAAACCACAGTAAACCGCATCTGCACCGGCAATAATTGCAGCTTTAATCGCATCGACATCACCACCTGGGGCTAGTAGTTCAATTTTGGAATTCATAGGGTACGTCGAAAGCTAATAAATTTAAGTCGTGATTTTACCTGTATATTCAGTCAATGAATATCGTTACCCGTACAATATTGTTATTAAACAAGCTGAATTCATTTTGATTGGTGTAGATAAGCTCACAATTGTACCCATGATTTTTTACCAACAAGCGAACAGGTTTGACACACCTACCTGTTTCAATACTATGTTTAAAATAGATTAACTATTCTCGGAAAATAACAATGATAGAGCAAAGAGCATTCAAAGAATTAGCCACCGGTGCCGGTGCCATAGAAGTTAAACTTCACACGGGACAGTCGCTTGATATTAACGCTATCGATTTTGACAAAATTGAAGACGATGCCGAGCCTTCACAAAATACGACACACAATAATAAAGCGCCCTTAAACATTATGATAATTGTGTTTTACCTTATTATTATTGTTAGCTTTGCCCTTGTTATTTTTGGCAAAAAATAACCTATGGATCACACCTCAAGTCGCCCCATACTTTACTCATTAAGGCATTGCCCTTACGCAATGCGAGCCAGAATAGCGATTTATAAATCGCAAGAGCCGGTGCTTTTGCGAGATTTGGTATTAAGCAATAAGCCACCTGAAATGCTAATAAGTTCACCCAAAGGCACAGTTCCTGTGTTAGTGATAATAAACAGTGAGGACGGTGAGGCGGGTGAATGTGTTATTGAGGAAAGTATAGAAGTCATACTGTGGATATTAGGCCAAAGCGATCCCAATGACCTATTGCATAAAGACAATACAGACGCTTTGCCCAAAATGTTTAGCCTAGTGTCTCGTTTTGATACTGAATTCAAAAACGTATTAGAAGAGTACAAATGCGCCAAGCGTTACAAAGAAAGTAATTTGATTGAATGCAGGCAAAAGTGTGAACCCTATTTGTTAGAATTGGAGCAACGTTTACAACATCAGTCTTTTTTAATGTCGGATAAGGAAAGTTTCGCCGATATCGCCCTCCTCCCTTTTATTCGTCAATTTGCCCGTGTAGAGCGTCAATGGTACCTGCAATCACCTTATCCCAATCTCAGACAATGGGTAAATCATTATCTGCAAAGCGTTATGTTCACCAAAGTAATGGCTAAATACCCTTTATGGACGGATGATCGTAAAGATATTACCTTTCATTACAAAAACTGAACTTACTGGTTGTTTTTTCATCTGAACAACATAAACACGAAATACATTTAGGAAGATCTATGAAAGCGCGTTTAGTCATTGTGTTATTGTCTGCTGTATTAACGAGTTGCAGTAGTCAGCAACTGTATCAATTTGGGCAAGGCATTCAAAAAAGCCAATGCATTGAA
>CAYUZL010000199.1:0-4184 GCA_964449725.1 uncultured Alteromonas sp.
GGCTAACCCCGACTTGCTGAATTTACAAACGAACCGAACGCTCACGCTCATTAATGGTCAGCGTTTCGTAAGCTCGAACCAAGCGACGGTTTTTGTACCTGGTAACGCAAACGGATCTCAGGTCGATTTATCGTTAATCAATCCATCGTTAATTGACAGAACTGAAATTGTTATAGGTAGCGGCGGTAGTGCAACCTATGGCGCAGATGCAGTTGCAGGTGTCGTCAACATTATTTTAAAGGATGATTATGAAGGCGTGGAAGCAACAACACGTTATGGTGTAACCGACCGAGGTGACGGAGAAAATTTCCGGTTTAACATTCTTGCAGGTAAAAATTTCAAAGAGGGTCGTGGAAACATTACAGGGTCATTCGAATATTTTAAGACCAATTTAGTCCAAGCCAATAACCCAAGCCGATTAGATGGACAACAAGCTGCTGAAATTATTAATCCATTCAATGTCAATGGTGAGGATGGAATTCCTAGTACCATATTTGTCCCTGGCTCAACTAACCCATTGAATGCTCCAGGCGGCTTGTTAGTAAGTGGAGGGGCTCTAGGAGGCTCTTCTAATACTCAATTTTTCCCTACCATAGCGAATGACGCATTCACTGCTGCTGGTTTGGGATCGCCGTTTGATTTTGCTCAAACTGCCGCAGGTCAAGCAATTGACCCTAACCTGTTTGTTGGAACCTTCTCACCAACAGGTACATTTTTAACCGTTCCCAATACTGATCCGAACACAAGTGCTTTTTTACCTAATCGCGCAGTCCCTATTGGTTTCGATAGTAATGGTAATTTAGTTAACTTCAATATCGGAAATATAACACCGCCTAATGCGGCAGATCAAAATACGGTTGTTGGAGGAGACGGCTTACCGATTGGTATATTTGACAACTTACAATCAGAACAAGAAAGATTCTCAGTCAATGTACTCACTCGTTTCGACATTTCTGATAATATCACTTATAAAGGTGATTACTTTTATTCCAAAATTGATAATGTTTCTTTACAAGCACCTTTAAATAACACTCCCGTCGGAGGCACGGCTGGTGGTACACGAGCAATACCTGTTTTCATTGATGAAAACCCATTCCTAAATGACCAAGCGAGAGGTGTCATCGATGGGTTAGTCGCAGAAGGTTTAGTTGTTGATGAAGTCGATGGCTCACGTGCACTGTACCTAAGTCGCTCGCTGGCAGACATTTCAGGTCCTAGTTTCGAAGGTAGCTCTACAGACTTCTTCCGTACCAGTCAGGGCATCACCGGTGATTTTGAAGTAAAAGATCGCTTCTTTAATTGGGGCGTATCTGGAGCTTACGGGCGTGTTGAAACCGATAACTTTGCGGAACAACTTTTTGACATTGAATTTGCGCTAGCAACTGACGTCGTATTACAAGATGGCGTAGCAGTGTGTAGACAACAAACATTAGACACGCCAGAAGCAATTAATCTTCGCAATCCCGGATTGTCATTCATCAACACCACAGTGGGTTTAGTGCCTACTCAAGCACAAGTTGATGCATGTCAGCCACTAAATCTTTTTGGTGAAGGTGCCCCTTCTCAAGAAGCCATTGATTTCGTAACTACATCGAGCGATTCAACTAACGTAAGCGAGCAACTCTACCTTAATGCTCAGTTTGGTGGTGACGCTTATGAATTACCTGGTGGTTGGGCTGTGTTTAGTACACAAGTTGAATACCGTAAGGAAGAAAATGAATTTACTCCAGGTGAAACGTTCGCAAGTGGGTTAGCACGAAATACTACTGGACAGGGCTCTGCAGGTGAAGCCGAATTTGTGGAATATGGCTTAGAACTATCTATCCCTATTTTTGGTGAAGACTTTACATTACCATTTGTCAAAAGCCTAGTTTTAGAAGGCGCGGTTAGAAGAGTCGAAAGAGACGGTGAAGGTGGTCCATTCAATTTAACGTCTTCATCGGAAGATGACGTATTTAATCTAGGGCTAAGATGGAAGCCTATTGACGACTTAACGGTGCGAGGTAGTGTATCTAGTGCAATTCGTTCACCGTCAATTGTTGAATTATTTGGTGCAGGTATTACCGGATTCTCTACGTTAGGGCGAGCAGATGGCAACCCTTGTGACGAAGATGTTATTGATTCAGGTCCTGCTATTAGAAGAACAAATTGCGAAGCGTTTGTTGAAAGTTTAGGACTTGATGTTTCTGTACTTGAAGGTTTCCAAGCACCAGGTGGTGCAGCTCCTGCCGCCGGAGCGAGTAACCCTGGATTGGAGAACGAAGAATCGGATTCTTGGACTGCAGGATTCGTTTATACACCAAGCTTTATTAAAGGTTTAACCGTTAGCTTCGACTATTATGAATTGGAGTTAACCGGAGAGATAGGTTTAGCTGGCTTAGGTACTGAATGTTTCGATTCGCCCACCTTCCCAGAAGCCCTTGTAGGTGGGTTCGACGCCTGTAACGCACTTGTTTTTGCTGTTGAAGATCCGAATAACCCTGGATCGTTCATCGTGCCAAGTGTTAACCCTATCAATGGACAACCCGTTAACCCCGTTGCGAACCCAGGTACACCTGCTCAAGATCAACAGGCACTTACGTCTACATTTTCCTTTTTCCCAACCCTTAACCAAGGCTCAACGCAAATTCGTTCGTACTTACTTACTGCCGACTATGGTTTCGATGCTGGAAGTTTGGGAGCATTTCGTGTAAATGGGTCTGCCTACAGACTTCTGGAGTTCTCAGAAACTGCTGCAGGAAATACAAACCCTCGTGATGGTGAAGATGGCGATGCAGAGTGGAACACGGTACTGACAGTGAGTCATCAACTTGGAGCCTTGTCTCATAACCTGCAATGGTTCTTTACATCATCAACTTTGGATAATGTTCAAACTGATCCATCGACGTTTTCTGAATTGCCAGCAGACTTTAGAAGACCCTCATTTAATGTACTAAACTACAGCGCACGTTATGCGATTAACGAGAACTTTACAGCTCAGTTTGTAGTCAATAATATTGCTGATAGAGATTTTAATCCTACCGCATTCGAAACAGCTAACGGATTAGGCAGACGATTCTCGGTTGGATTAACAGCGAAATTCTAACCAGCTAAGTTATTGATCTATAAAACTTGTAACGAAAGGCTCTGCTAAATAATAAAATTATTAGCAGAGCCCACTTAGATTATTTTTTAGAACCACCCTAGGGTTATTCATAGACCAGCTTGAATGCGCGTAGAAACCTCATAAAGCGGGTTCCAAAATTAACCCTGCAAACCCTAATTCAATAATTTTCTGTTTCATTTCATAGGATATATAAGTAGGGCCACTAGCATAACCTTTTAGTTTAAAAATCGGCTTTAGTGGGCAACTCTTTTTAACGATCTTTAACCCATCAATTCCCGCAAAAACACCATCGTAATATATAAACGTTGTATTACCTTTATCAATCAAATCTTCTTCTTCAATTGTATTAAAAATAAAAACCTTATTCCCACCACATATTGCAGGAAAGAGTTGCCCGCAGGCTTTTAGTTCAGATGAAAATGCCTTTACGAAAGGTTCTGAAAAAACGGGTATCGTGCCAGAAATAAAGGGAAAGGAATCTGTATCTCTCAGATCGCTATCATCGTTTATCGCAAAATTAAGCAAAATGGTTTCACTGGGGCATTCAACTTCATTGCCTGAATCAATATTTTCGTAAATAAAGTTTCTAAATTTTTTATCTACGACTGAGGAAAGATAATTATTATTTTTCTTTAATTCATAAATTGGCATTTTGTTTGTATCCAAAAATTCACCTGAGTTAAGGCTCATATAAGTTTTGATTCAAAATTAAATATATTTATGTCTTGAAAATCACTATCAAGGTAAATAATAAACTCAGTATTTCCATTGTTACCTTTCATTTTAAAAGGGTTTTCTGAGCTTTCATCCCACATCGCACATGTACACTTCAACATATTAGCTAAAAGACGTTGAAAACCTGTTAGTAATCTAGACGAAAGCTTTTCCTCGCTAAACAAAACGATTTGCGTTTTTAAATCGCCCTTGATTGGTGAAACCAATACCACAAATTCGTATTCATTTGATATTTCGTGGTTTTCAATATCGGATGTAACAAAATACCTCCCATACTCGGAACCTAGGTTAACGTTAAGGATATCTTCTACCTCTGAGGCAGACACTTGCTTATCTAAATAAT
>CAYUZL010000200.1:0-3838 GCA_964449725.1 uncultured Alteromonas sp.
TGCCTAGGTTGCCAGATGTCATGTCGACTCTGTCGCGTTTACGTGGGGTCATCTTTGTTTTGTGGTTTTTTTTTTTCAAGCAGAAGACGGCATACGAGATCATGCCTAGTCTCGTGGGCTCGGAGATGTGTATAAGGAGACAGTCTTTACACCATGTTTAAGACGTTAAAGAAAACCCGAGCACACCGAGGCGCAATTGAGTTTGAAACCCAAGAAAGTAAATTTGTTTTCAATGCCGACAGAAAAATAGACACAATTGTGCCATTAGTGCGCAATGATGCTCATAAAATCATTGAAGAATGTATGATTTTGGCCAATGTGTGTGCGGCTAATTATTTAAAAGATAACAGTGCGCACTGCTTGTTCCGTGTACATGATAAACCTGACCAAGACAGATTAACATCGCTTATCTCATACCTATCAGAAATTGGTGTACCTCATCAATTGCACGATGAGGCGCAACCTGCGGATTTTTGTTCGGTTATTGGTAAAACAAAATCCCGAGCTGATAGCGAATTAATTCAAACAATGTTACTTAGGTCGATGAAACAAGCGATTTACGATGGTGATGATATTGGTCATTTTGGTTTAGCGTTACCCGCTTATACGCACTTTACTTCTCCTATACGTAGATACCCCGATCTTGTTGTTCATAGAAGTATAAAAGCACTGCTGAAGAAGAGCGGGCAAAAAACATCGGGTGCTAAATCCTATAGCGAAGAAGAGATTGAACGTTTAGGTGAACAATGTTCAACAACTGAACGTCGAGCCGATGACGCAACAAGAGATGTCGCAGACTGGTTGAAATGTGAATTTATGCTCGATCACGTAGGGGATACTTTTGAAGGTGTTGTCGCTTCTGTCACGGGTTTCGGTATGTTTGTTAGATTAACCGAATACCATATTGATGGTTTAGTTCACATTACCTCTCTTGCGAAGGATTACTATCACTATGATGAAGTTCGCCAATGCTTGTTAGGTGAAGCAAGTGGACAAATGTTTAGGCTGGGTGACACGGTAAGCGTACAAGTTGCCGCGGTAAACCTAGATGAGCGTAAAATCGACTTAACCATTGATCCTAGTACAATGAAATCGGCGTCGGGCAAAAAAGTACGCGTCACAAGTAAGCGAAAAGCCAGTAAAGAATCAAGAGAGTCCACAACACGTACTGGTAAGGGTAGAGCAGGAAAAAGCAGTAATAAGCGGTCAGCTCGACCTAATAAGAATACAAAAGCACCCAAGAGTAATTCCAAAAAAGGTAGAAGTAAGTAATGGCCCAGCAAGAATGGTTATATGGTTTACATGCATTAACGGCGGTAATGAGTTCAGAACCAGAGCGTGTAATTGAGTTATGGGCATTGAAGGGCAGAGATGACGAACGCTTAAACAAAGTGATTAATTTGGCTAGAAAAGCGGGTGTTAGTGTTCAATTCGTAAATCGCCAAGCTCTGGATAACAAAGTCAATGGCGAACAACACCAAGGTGTAGTAGCCAGAGCCAAACCCGCTAGAGTATTAGATGAAAACGATTTAGATGCCTTGATAGCTGCTAATGAAACGCCGCTTTTCTTGGTTCTCGATGGCGTAACAGACCCACACAATTTAGGGGCGTGTATTCGCACCGCTGATGCTGCGGGGGTGACCGCTGTAATTGTACCAAAAGATAAATCAGTATCCTTAACTGCGACGGTGCGTAAAGTAGCATGTGGCGCTGCGGAAGTGATGCCTTTGATACAAGTGACAAATCTATCACGAACGCTTAAACAGTTACAAAAAGACGGTGTTTGGGTTGTTGGTACTGCTGGAGAAGCAGAACAATCGTTATTTGATATAAATTTAAACGGGCCAACTGCACTTGTTATGGGCGCAGAAGGAAAAGGTATGCGTCGTTTAACAAGAGAAACGTGTGACGAATTGGTGAACTTGCCCATGGCAGGAGATGTATCAAGTTTAAACGTTTCTGTTGCCACCGGTGTGTGTTTATATGAAATCGTTAGGCAAAGAAGGTAATTATTTTGTAAATTTTGGCGTTATAACCGCAAACCGGGCTTGCCCGGTTCTATTTTGCGTGTAGTATACGCTGTCTGATATATACTCTGTCGTACAAAATTTAAATTGTACAAAGAAGTGAACCTCTGAGAGATAAAAGACTCATAGGTTTGATCGTAAAAAATATTAAGCAGGAACGCAGCGCGATGTCTATCCCATCTCTTTCTAAACTTTTTCCAGTAACAGTCCTTGCGCTGTCGGTTATTACATTTACCGGATGTTCATCCGATGACGATGACGATACAGGGCTAATTAAATTTTATAACGCCGATCTTGATTCACCAGATCTTTTTCTGACCTTAGATGAAGATCTAGATGAAGATGACGACGACGAGTTTGAAGCGACATTTTCCGGTGTAGGATTTGGTGAAGCGAGTTCGGCAACATCTGTGCCTGTAGATGACTACTTTTATGAAGTGGCTTTTCAAGATGACGATAGTGCACTTCGTGATGATCTAGAAATCATTGATGAAGGCACATTATCAATTGATAACGAAGAATTAACATTTATTATATCTACGGGAACAATTGAAAACCCAGTAGTCAGTATTTTCGAGATTGAAGTAGAAGATTCAGATGATTTAATTGAGGATGATGAATTTCAGCTTCAAATTATTAACGTGCATCCAACACAACCTGCGGTTGATGTGTATTTTTCTGAAACTGATGAAACATTTAATGAAGCTCAGTTGCTCGCGACTGCAAACTCATTAGTGTTTACTGATCCAATTAATTTAGAAGAAGATGAATACATTATTTACCTCACGTTGCCGGGTGAGACTGATGTTATCTTCGAATCTGATGACGTAAGTTACTTATTCAATACTCAATACTTTTTGGCCATTCGTCAAAATGATGGAGCAGGCGGAAACCCTTTCCAGTTGGATAATATGACGTTTACTGGATTGGAAACGATTTCCGATACAGATTCATTAGCGACAATCAGGTTCTATAACGGTGTACATGAACATGAATCATTACCTGATTATTCAGGCCAGGTTGATTTAAGTCTTGAAAATGTATCAACGGATACTGTTATTTTAAATGAACAACTTGCCTTAGGTGAAATTTCTGATTCTACAATTACTAATGCTGAAGATTTTAGCTTAGATGTGACTGATTCTGCCAATGGCGACTTCTACATTGAAAGTGCAGTATTCAGTGTGCCTGAAAATACCGCGCGAACTATTTTCTTTTATGTTGATGAGGAAGATGTTGATGAAGATGATGATGGTGTAGTTGATGAAGACGAAGATGGCATCGTTGATGAAATCGAAGCCTTTGTAAGAACGGTTGTTGTTGATGATGATACAAGTAATGGCTCAGTTGAAACTACAGTTTCAGTTGTTAATTTAGCTGATAATGACGACTTCTCATTTGTAACTGTTTCGTTTGTTGATTCTGATGAAACCTTAGATGATGTAGATGATGTACGTAGTGTATCTGTAGGAAATTCTTCGGATATATCATTGCTGAATAATACCTATGATGTGTTTGCAGTAGCAACTATCGACAACCAAGATATTATTTTGGACAGTTTTACTTTAACTCTTAATGAAGATAGCAACCCGCAATTTTTATTATTAGAATTTGATGAGACTTCTCCATCAGGCTTTAGTTTGAACCTTATTGATCAAGGTGAACAGCAAACACTTTAATGTTACTTTTAAACCCCCTCTTCTTGAGGGGGGTTTTTAAAATCTGCAAATAGTTTAAAATTAATTCAATATCGACCTATCTCTTCTTCATAATATCTGTTATTATTTCGCGCCCTTTTTATGGGGGTATGT
>CAYUZL010000201.1:0-4306 GCA_964449725.1 uncultured Alteromonas sp.
GTATTCTTCTATACGTGGTTGGCTCTGCTGGTGACATTCAATTGTTTATGCATGCTGCTACATTCGGCTTAATGCCAGTGATGTGCTGGATGTTACTAGGCCACAAGGTTACTTGGGCATTACTATTTCCCCTCTCGTTTGTATTTTTTGCTATTCCATTTGGTGAACAGTTTATACCGGAATTACAAGAGATTACCGCAGATATTGCGGTTTATTTGCTTCAGCTAACGGGTATTCCTTTGTATCGCTCCGGGCTGTATATAGAGATACCTCAAGGTCGCTTCCTTGTCGCTGAAGCCTGTTCTGGTATCAGTTTCTTTATTGCAAGTACGGTTGTTGGTGCTGTGTATTCGTACTTAAATTTTGTTAGCTCTAAAAAGAGAATTGCGTTTTTTGCCCTATCCGTTGTTTACCCGATTATCGCTAATGCTGTAAGAGTTTATGGCATTATTTTAATTGGCTATTGGTCAGATATGGAACATGCGGTAGGTGCAGATCACTTGATTTACGGTTGGTTCTTCTTTGCTTTTGTCTTTTTAAGTTTATTGGCTATTGGGGAGTTCATACGTGATAAACAGATTATTGTTTCTATTCCAGTTGCACAAAATCATACGCCAAGTGTAAAAATATCAAAGCCAATTAGTGGTTTGGCTATATTGGTGTTTGTTACAGGGATTCTTTGGGTTAAGTGGATAGGTATACAGGGCGAAAGACAAGTTTCTTTGCCTGCTGAGTATTTATCCGTCCCAGTCCAATTTATTGATAAAGCGAGCTTGTACGGTGTTAACTACACTCCTGATTTAAGAAAACCATCTGATGAAGTATTTAAAGTTAGCAAGAATAGTTTTGGAACGGATGTTATTTATCAAGCGTGGTTTAACGGTGATTCAAATGAGCTGGTAAGTGGGTTACATCGTTTATACAGTGAAAAGTCCTGGTCTTTGGTAAGCCAGCAGCCTTTAGTGTTAACAGACATAGCTACGTTTAATGTAAAGCTAATAAGTAACCCGTCGGGTAGTAAGCGTTTTGTCGTGTCTTGGTATGAAATTGACAACAAGGCTTTTGTTAATGATGGTCTTGCTAAATTGTATCAAACTAAACAAGTGCTATTGGGACAAAAGTCGGGTGGGCTAAGGGTCATTGTGAGTGTTCCGGTAGACAATAGAGCGGCATCTAAACAAGAAGCAATGGTTAGGATTGAAAAACTGTTACAGCAAGTCATGAGTGGAAAAGAGTAATAATGAAACAGAAAATTCTTCTTTTTACTGAAAATTTTCCACCCATTGAAGGTGGCTCTGGACGTTGGTTTTGGGAGCTGTACAACCGACTCGGTGCAGGTAATGTGGTTATTGTTACGCACGATGTCAAAGGCAGTACAAGCATCGATGCATCTGTAAGTGCAACTGTGGTACGTATCCCATTACAAAGCCCTGAGTGGGGTTTAAAGAGCTTACAAGGTTTAAAATTCTATTGGCGCTCAGTGTCAACGCTAAAACGCCTTATTAAGCAGTATGATATTGACGAAGTGCATTGCGGAAGAGTCATTCACGAAGGGGTGACTGCCTGGTTGTTGTCTCTATTTACAGGGTTAAAGTATCGCTGCTTTATTCACGGAGAAGATGTTGAAACTGCTGCAACCAGCAGAGAGCAATCTATGATGGTTAAACAGGTGTGTAAGCGCGCATACACTTTGATTTGTAACAGTGAAAACAGTAAAAACTTAACGCAAAAGCTAGGTTATGACTCGGGTGAAAAATGTATAGTCTTGCATCCTGGGGTGGACGTAGATCGTTTCGTTCCAAAGTCTATAGATACACAGTTTCGCAATGCGATGGGGTGGGCAGATAAGTTTGTTGTTTTAACTGTAGGCCGGCTTCAACAACGAAAAGGCCAAGATTACTTTATCCGTGCTTTACCTGATATTGTAAAAGCGATACCTAATTGTCTTTATGTTGTTATTGGCAGCGGTGAATGTAAAGGTGAATTGGTTGAATTAGTAGAACAGTTAAATTTGCATGATCACGTTCAGTTTCAAGCCGGTTTAGACGATCAAACATTGATTTCATGTTATCAACAATGCGACCGATTTGTATTGCCTAATCGTACTATTGCTAATGACATAGAAGGTTTTGGCATGGTGTTGGTAGAAGCACAAGCTTGTGGTAAGCCCGTTGTGGCGGGTGACTCAGGTGGTACTCGAGAAACAATGAAAATAGGCGCTACAGGACATATTATTGATTGTTCAACGGCCGAATCTATAGCGAAAGAGATTGTGCCAATATTGACAGCCCCTTCGTTGTCCCCAGATGTTTACCGCGAACACGTTATGAGTCATTTTACCTGGGAAGGTCACCTTGGAAAATTCATCGCCATGATGGATGAATAAGAAGGTTATTTAATCCGAATTCAGGTTATTTATGCTTGATGATTGTTGCTGGGTTTCCTGCAACAATCACATTGTCAGGGACATCATTAATAACTACAGCGCCTGCCGCTACGACACTGTTATCACCCACATTTGCCATGATCAATGCGCCATTGCCTACCCAACAGTTTTTACCAATTGTCACTTTTTCGAATGTGCCACCTTGGTCGCGAATAGGGACATCACTATCGCTGAAGTTGTGCTGCTTTTTACCACTCATTATGTGAACACCGCTGCCTAACAGCGTATCTTCTTTGATAACACAACGGCCAATATTACATTGAGGTCCAATATAAATGCCTTCATGTAGCTCAGTGTCTTGTTGTGAAAACAGCACAAGAAATGAAATTCTGCTGTTCGGGTGGCAGCAGGTAAGGGTGAAGCGGTAAAAACCTGTGCGAATAAAACTGCCGAGTTTACCGGGTATTAGCGCCAGTAATTGGCTAAAGCTTGCGATTAACTCATCTTTATCAAGAACGAGACGCAAACAAAAATAAGCCAGTGTTAAAGGCGCAGCAAGTAGCGCGAATAACATGAAGAATAGCGTTTTTATGACGTGTTTCATGATGATAACGCCTTCATTAAGGGGGTTAGCTGTGTTTCCCAGCTATAGGTTGCGGTAATGGCTTCATAAACCTGCTGGGCTTTATCAGTGGCTTGTGGCTGGTCTTGCACGGCCTGAATGCAGCTATCGGCAAATTGTGTACTTGATTCAGAAAAATACATGCTATTTGGAGTTGCAAAGGGAATGCCTTCTGCCCCCATTGGCGTTGTGACGATAGGAATTCTGCAGGCACTGGCTTGTAACACTTTGTTTTGCACGCCTCTAGCTAATCTGAAGGGGGCGACAAACACCCATGCGCTGTGATAATAAGGAAGGATGTCTTCCACAAAACCTGTGACTTCAACGCCGTCTATACGAGTTAGCCCTTGTACTTGGGCTGAAGGATTCATACCTGCAATAACAAAGCGAGCGTTGGGTATTTTGCTTTTTATGGTATTCCAGCATTCTTCTACAAACCATACGACAGCGTCTATATTGGGTTTGTAGTCCATTACACCAGTAAACAGATACACTGGCGTTTCTGATTTATCTTCGGGCTTGCCTGGAGGGAATACGTCGAAATCTAAACCATTGCCCAATTTATGCACCGGCTTTGTTTTACTGACTGATTGTTCAAATAACGTGATTTCGGCATCTGCAATCAAAAATACATGGTCAAAACGCTCGAGTGTTTTTTGCTCCAATAGCTTAATTTTTTTCGCTTCCCGTGCATATATACATGACATGGGCCATGCACTTGACTGAGCGTACTGGTTCCATTTATCTGAATCAACATCCATAAAATCCATGTTGAATTTTAATGTTTGGTTGTCGTTGAGCTGCGAATTCAAAATATAGGGTGCTAAACTGGATGCAGAAAGATAAATAGAATCTATATTTGATCTACTTGCCACTTTATCCAAAATATAGTCTTTGAGTTGTTTTGACTCAAATGCGGCGACGCTCATTGCCTGAAACTTGGCTAACGCCTTTGCATAGCGCACTAGCTTAGGCTGCATAGAAAATAATCGAACGGATATATTGAGGTGCTTTGCTAGTGCACTAGCGAGTTCATTGTCACTGTCATCATGACGTAAACTGACTACTTCGACTTCGTATCCACTTTCAACCATACGCTTGATGTGGTGATAGGTACGTAATTTTTCACCTTTATTTGGTGGGTAGGGGATACGCTGAGCAACAACTAAGATCATAGGTATTTACTCATGATTTTGTTGAGCCTTCTTCGTACTAACAAGGTTTTAAACCAGCTTAGTTGTTCAGTTTGTTGAGCGAATGACCCATCGATTTTTTTATTGATTTCAGTCATATCTAAG
>CAYUZL010000202.1:0-7875 GCA_964449725.1 uncultured Alteromonas sp.
CATTAATACTATAAAATAATAGAGCTTATCTGCGTATTGTTCGTAAAGTGCATTGAAAATACGCTCATTACCGGCTTGCGAATAGGCAAGCATTAGGTCGTCTGCGGATACAGACCGCGATAGCCATTTTCTTATACGTCCAAAGGTGATGCTACTGCCTGCTATCACAGTCTGTCCTTTTGTTTTTAAGAGTCTAGTTTGAAATCAAGCACGACTTGCATACCTTGTTGTGTCACTGCTCTACCATTTTCAAAACTAGGTTTATATTTCCACTTTTTTAGCGCTCTTATTGCTTCTCTATTGAACACTTTTTTAGGTTGTCCGTCTACCACTTGAATATCAACCACACTGCCATCTGGTGCGATGTTAAAGCTTAAGGCTACCCAACCTTGTAATCCTTTTTGTGCCGCATCGGGTGGATATTTAGGGGTCACGCGAACGATGGGACGAGCACTTCCGTCGCCACTTATACCTAGGTTAGGGCTAAGGGTAATCTTGTCTATTGTATTATTTATTTCAACGTTTACTGCAAAGCCTTCCTCACTTGTTATCGGGTCAGAAAGGGGTGTTGGTGTAATAGGAGGAGGAGGCACCTCTTTAATAGGTTTAATTTTTGTTCGGGAAATGATCTTCTCATCAGGCTCTTCGAAAACAATATTACCAATGGGCTCGAGTGCAACAGGAGGCGCTGAGGTTTCATTTGTTTCTATGAGCTTAGCCATAAGAATAAACAAGGCAAAGGTAGCGCATCCGCCTAGAACGATAGCGATAAGTTTATTCAAATACGGCGCGTTGAAAGCATGTTGATGATCGAACATATACATAAGTGATTCCTTTTTGTTTAGGGGTCACTTATAAAACGTGTCAAAAAAACATAAGGGGTGAAAATTATTTAACCTGATGTGTCATTCCGAATGCTTCATAAACATGCTTTCGAATGCCTTTATGAAGTTTTTCATCAAAGGGTATTTTTTGAGTAAAAAAGACAGCAGTAATGTGGTTGGCGGGGTCTACCCAAAATAACGTACTTGCACGGCCATCCCAGAAGAACTCTCCGACTGCGCCAACATTTTCGTTATTGTCTTTTGGAGGACCAATGCGAACAGCAAAGTTAAGTCCAAAGCCGACATTACCTTTATTCGGTAACCAACTTTTCTGTGTTAGCCCTTTCGGTAGATGATTTTGAGTCATTAAGTCTAAGGTTTCAGGTTTAACAATACGCACACCGTCTAATTCACCTTTGTTTTGCAGCATTAAAGCAAAGCGCATGTAATCATCAATACTGCTAATTAAACCGTGACCACCGTTGATTTGGGCTGGAGGGGAAGGATAGAAGCCATATACTAATTCGTCAGGTTCGCGAATGAAGGTACCATCATCATTTTTAATATAAACTGCGCTGACCTTGTGTTTTTGTTCATGAGGTACGAAATAGCCTGTGTTGTTCATTTTTAGCGGTGTGAACACCTTTTGGGTGACGAGTGTTTGATAGTCAATGCCCGAAATGACTTCTGCTAATCGTGCTTGAATATCTACCGATGCACCGTAAAGCCATTGTGTACCCGGTTGAAAATGAAGTGGCAATGACGCAATTTCTTCACTCATTTTTTTAAGGGGTTTTTCTGGAGAAAAAGGGGCCAATTTTGCCATTTGTTTAGAGGGGTAATTGCCTTCCCAATCGTAACCAAGACCCGAAGTGTGGCGCATTAAATCGAGAATAGTTATGGGGCGATTAACGGGTTTAAGTATAGGTTTATTGTTGCTATCCAAGGCTTCAAAAACACGCACATTACTAAATTCAGGTAAGTACTGCGATACAGGGTCATCCAATTTGAATAAACCCTCTTCGTACAAGGTCATTAACGTAATACCTGTGACGGGTTTGGTCATTGAATAGATATTAACTAGCGTGTCTCGACCCCATTCTCGCTTTGCCTCGCGGTCGCTTACGCCAAACGCTTGATAAAAGACTTCTGTGTTATTTTGAAAAACGAGTACGGATAAACCAAGAGTTTGATTTTCTGTGACTACCTGCTGAAGGTAACTATTTAACTTTTCTTTATTAAAGCCATTGGGTTCAGAATGAGCAATGAATGTAAATAGAAATAAAACAGCAAAGCTGCAGATTAATTGATGAATACATTTCATTGCCTAGCCCAACTTTCATAAAAGAACTGCTGAGTGAATAGTTAAATAGGGGAGTTTAATACAACACCTTTAACCATATACAGGTCGTCATATAAAATACCGCCATTTCCATAAGGGTTTTTCTCAGGCCCAGTATTGCAGTTCATTAAGAAATAAGTCAATGGCTGTTCACGTTTCATTCTAAAATCAGCGTGAGAATACACTTTTGTTTGAGTAATAAACTCGCCACCTTGAACATACACATCGTAAGATTGGCCACCTTCAGATTTCGGTGCATTGTTTACGACATACCATACTTGGTACCAGGTACCTTCTTTCAATGGCATAGCCGTGATACTTGAGTCTGCCGTGTGTATTTTGTCGTACCCTTTGCCTTTTTTAACCATTAGGGTGCCGTCGTTTTTAAATCCGTTAGATTCGGTTTTATCAGTAATACGGATAGAAGGCTCAAAGGCATTGTAGTCGTTTTCTTCAATTCCTTTAGGGCTTAAATTGCTAAGACCAAATACATGATTATTGGGAAAGTACTCAACTTGAAAGCGAGAATAAAACGTATAGGTTTCGCCCACAGCGACTTGGGTGGGCAGAGCTTTAAAAGAAAGCGCTTTGCGATTACCAATAATACCTTCTGGGGCTGGTTTTTTGATTAAGTAATGGTTTTTCTCAGACCTTGATCGTCGTACTTCAGTAACTTGAGGGTTCGGCAAGTGCGGTGACGTGTCATTACGAGTGTCTTTTTTTATCCAACCGTTTAATGTTCCCGACTCGAAATCATCAATAAGTAACCAAGCTTCATCAGCAAACGCATTGGGTATGATAAATAAAGTAACCAATACAATAGTGAATACATTTTTTAGTATAGTCATAGGTGTAACCTTTATAGGTAAACAATGTTAAGTAAGCAAAGCACAATTGAGCTATACAAAACAGAGATAGGAACGCCCACTTTTATAAAATGCTTAAACTCGTAATGAGTAGCATTGTAAGCAAGTAAATTAGTTTGATATCCGTAAGGAGAAATAAAACTCGCACTGGCTGCAAATGCCACTGCCAATGCAAAAGGTAATATTGGGGCGCCGACAATTTCGCTTAGGCCATAAGCAAACGGAAACATTAATGCGGCTGCTGCGTTATTTGTGACAAATTCAGTCAGCAATAGGGTGACAACGTATATAACCACCATTGCATGAAACACACTGACGCCAGATAAAATGGGAGTAAGGGCGTCTATGAATAGCGCAATAACACCTGCATTTTCTAACGCTGAAGCTAAACTCAGTGCGCCCACAATCACCATAATCAGGTTAAGTGGCAGGTTGCGTTTAATTTCACCACTGTTGGTGACTTTAAATGCAACTAACAAAGCACAAAAGAAAAGCAGCCCTATTGCCAAGGGCACTATTTCACATGCGGCAAGTAGTATAGTGGTGATGAAACCGCCTAATGTCGCCCACTCTTGTACATGAGATAATTTTCTAGCGACCCGTTGTTCCGACAAGGTGAAGAAATTCTTTGCAATGTTTTGTCGGCTACTAAAGTCTGGTCCCGCTGCTAGCAATAAAAAATCCCCTGCTTGGAGTTTTATTTCTCCCAATTTTCCAGAGAGTTGCTCGCCGTCTCGGCGTATAGCGACTACCGCTGCATCGAATAAGGCCCTGAAGCCCAAAGCTTTAATGGTTTGACCAATAATTTGTGCGTGGTTAGACACAATGACTTCCGTCAGGTTTTCTCGCATTAACCCATTTGATTCTGCGAAAATAGTTAAACCTTTTATATGAGATAAGTTATCGATATTTTGTACGTTTCCGCTGAAAATGAGTTTGTCGCCTTGTTGAATAACGAATTCAGGGGAAACAGGGGTAACAAGCGTGCCTTTGCGAATAATTTCGACTAAAAACAATTCAGGTAAATTTCTTAAGTGATTGGCTTCTACACTCTTTCCAATTAATTCTGAATGTTCTTCTACTTCAGCTTCCAACAAGTATTCTGTGTATTTTGCCTCTTTTCGTTTAATTTCTGGCAACAAGGGCGTGAGGAAAAATAGTAAGACACCACAGCTTAGCCCTGCGACTAAACCAAATACGGTGAAGTCCCAAAATTTAAAACCGGAATGGCCGTTTTCTATGAGGAAACTGTTAACGATTAAATTCGTTGAGGTTCCTATAAGGGTCACTGTTCCGCCTAAAATAGCAGAATAGGAAAGGGGAATAAGTAATTTAGAGGCACTATGGTGTTGGTTTTGTTTTACTGGTCCAATTAATGTGGCCACAATAGCTGTGTTGTTTAACAGCGCAGACGAGAAAAAAGTGAGGCCAAATAACCGCAAATAGGATTTTTTATAGCTGGCAGTAACGAGTTTTCGTCCCCAGCTTTTTATCAACGCGGTTTTGTCGACAGCGCCACTTACAATGAGTAATAAAACGAGGGTGATTAAGCCCTTATTGGTTAAGTTGTGTAACAGATCATCAAAAGTGAGCTGTTGGGTTACCAGCAATACCAATGCTGACAACGCAAAAATGGTTGAGGGGCGTTGTTTGCTAAAAATTAACGCAAAAATTGTACTGGCAAATACTGCCAGTACAATGAGTTGTATAGAGTCCATATTCCCGTCTGGTTACAGTTTAGTAATGTCTGTTGTGTTCCAGTGAGGGAAATGTTTGCGTACTAATGCATTGAATTCAAGTTCAAATTCAGAGAATTGGGCAGATGCATGTTGTTCGCTTTCAGCTAATGCATCGATAACCATACCTGCACCAACAGTGCTATTAGTTAATCTATCAATAACCACAAATGCGCCTGTTTCACGGTTTTTCGTGTACGGGTCACACGCAATAGGCTGGGTTAATTTAAGATCGACAACTGCAATTTCATTTAGGTTTAAATGCAGCGCTTGTTGCTGTTCTAATGTATTGACATCAATTTGATGATCGATGTGGGCAACGGCACCGGTTGTCATTTTTGTCGCAAACTTGAAGTAGTACTGCTTATTTGGCATTAATGGCTCTTCAGACATCCACACTAAATGCGTTTTCAACTGAGATGCATGAATCGGCGTGTTGTTTGATTTTACAATCATGTCGCCACGAGAAATGTCAATTTCATCTTCAAGTGTTAGTGTGACTGCTTGCGGAACATAAGCATTTTCTTGCTCGCCTTCAAAGGTGACAATCGATTTCACTTTTGAGGTTTTACCCGACGGTAACGCTGTAATTTCATCACCTGGGGCAATTTGTCCTGACACTACAGTACCTGCAAAGCCACGAAAATCTAAATTTGGACGGTTAACGTATTGAACAGGGAAGCGGAAATCTTCAGTGTTTGCATCGTTGCCAATTTCAATTGACTCTAGCATCGCCATCAAAGGTTCGCCTGAGAACCAAGGTGTTTTGTCGCTTAAATTAACAACGTTATCACCTTCTAGTGCAGAGATAGGCACAAACTGAATATCTTCAATATTAAGTTGTTCAGCAAAGGCTAAGTAATCTTTTTGGATTTGATTGTAAACCTCTTCGCTGTAATCCATTAGGTCCATTTTATTAATGGCAACAACAACGTGTTTTATACCTAAAAGTGATACTAAGAACGAATGACGTTTTGTTTGGGTTTTCACTCCACCGCGGGCATCAACCAAAATAATCGCAAGATCACAGGTAGACGCACCGGTTACCATGTTTCTTGTGTATTGCTCGTGTCCTGGAGTGTCTGCAATAATAAACTTACGCTTATCAGTTGAGAAATAACGGTAAGCCACATCGATAGTGATGCCTTGCTCACGCTCTGATTGAAGGCCGTCTACTAATAGTGCAAGGTCTACTTTTTCACCTGTTGTACCCACTTTTTTACTGTCTTTGGTAATGGCTGCAAGTTGATCTTCATAAATCATTTTTGAGTCATGTAACAAGCGACCAATAAGAGTACTCTTACCGTCATCAACACTACCGCAGGTTAAAAAACGCAGTAGATCTTTATTTTCATGTTGCTCTAGGTAAGCAAGGATGTCTTGTTGGATTAATGTATTATCACTGTTCATTATTCAGCGCTCACAAGGAAATAAGGGTTTAAAACAGAATCTTTTTGGTTGTACGTTAAAGCTAACGCAGCGTCATCAAAAGGATTGTTCGGATCAAGAACGGTTACATTGGCGCCAGCGGCTAAAGCCACAGCATGGGCTGCGCCGGTATCCCATTCTGATGTTGGACCTAATCGAGGGTATAAATGGGCGTCACCACTTGCAACGAGGCAAAGTTTCAAAGAACTGCCCATTGCAACTAATTCAGCTTCACCGCCTAATTCAGCCAGTAATGCTTGTATCTCAGGGCTTTGATGAGAGCGGCTACCTACCACTTTCCACGCTTCGCCGTCTTTGTGCTTGGTAGCGGATATTGAACGGGTACCTTGCTCGTCGTCTATATAGGCACCTGACTCTAGGCTTCCCCAGTAAGTGCGTTTTAACGCAGGGGCATACACCACACCAAAAACAGGCGTACCTTGATGAATCAGGGCAATGTTAACCGTAAACTCACCGTTCTTTTTTATAAACTCTTTTGTACCGTCAAGAGGATCTACTAACCAATAGGTATCCCAAGTCTTACGCTCTTCCCAACTAATACTTGCGGATTCTTCCGATAAGATTGGAAACGTAGAACTTGCTTCCAAGCCTTCAACTATAATGTTGTGGGCGGCTAAATCTGCTTCTGTTAGCGGACTGCTATCTGACTTGTCGTATACCGCAAAATCTTTATCGTAAATAACCATGATTGCATCGCCAGCCTTTTTCGCTAACGCAATAATGTGATCTTGAGTGTTTGAATCTATCATAGGTTTACAACACCTTTTTCTACCAGCATTTGGAATAATCGCTCTGCCGATGCTTCAGGTGTTTCATCTTTCCATGTAAAGTGAATTTCAGGAGATTCAGGCGCTTCGTAATCTGAACTTATGCCTGTAAAATCTTTGATTTCTCCCGCTCGGGCTTTTTTATACAAGCCTTTAGGGTCGCGTTTTTCGCATTCAGCAAGTGGTACATCAACAAATACTTCAACGAACTCGCCGTCGTCTAGTAAGTTTCTACAATAGTCTCTGTCGACTTTAAACGGGCTTATAAAAGCGGTTAAAACAAGTAAGCCTGCATCGACAAAAAGCTTGGAAACTTCACTCACGCGGCGGATATTCTCTACGCGATCTTTATCGCTAAATCCGAGATCGCCACACAAGCCATGTCGAACGTTATCGCCATCGAGTAAATAGGTGTGTTTTTGTGCCGCGACGAGGCGCTTTTCAAGCAAACCGGATAGTGTCGATTTACCAGAGCCGCTTAAACCGGTTAGCCAAATGACTTTAGCTGCCTGTCCCAATGCTGATGAACGAGCAGCTTTGTTGACTGCGTGCTCGTGCCATACAATATTGTCGGTGGTCATTAGAAATAACCTTCCATTTTTTTCTTTTCCATTGAACCAGAACTGTCGTGATCGATAACGCGACCTTGACGTTCAGAGGTCTTAGTCAGCAACATTTCTTGAATAACTTCTGGCAATGTATCTGCTTCAGATTCAACAGCACCTGTTAATGGGTAGCAACCCAAGGTACGAAAACGTACAGAGCGCATTTCTGGTGTTTCGCCATCTAAAGGCATACGTTCGTCATCAACCATAATTAATGTACCATCACGCTCTACAACAGGGCGCTCTGCTGCAAGGTAAAGTGGTACAATATCGATGTTTTCTAGGT
>CAYUZL010000203.1:0-3628 GCA_964449725.1 uncultured Alteromonas sp.
ATATAGGTTATTGAGTAGTAACTCAGAAGTTTGTTCCACTTCTGTAAAAAAATCATCCATTGCTGATTTCGTAATCGCATTATCGGCGTATTTGGTTTTCAATGATTTAATACGCTCTTGCAGAAAACTACCGGCGGTTACACTGACACCAAGCGGAGTATTGATATCGTGGGCAATACCTGCGACTAGTCCACCAAGAGAGGCCATTCGTTCTGATTCTAATAATTGATCTCTGGCAATCCGAAGGGTGCCCATAGATGAGGCCAACTCATTATTTTTCCGCCTTAGTTCGTTTTCAATGTACTGCCGATTTTCGTTTTCTTGTTTTAATTCTCTTTGTTTTGCAATGAGTTCGTCTTTTTGCTGCTCTAAATCGAGCATGATGTGGCTCAGTGAGGCTGTTTTTTTAGCGACTTCTTGTTCTAAAAGGAGGTTTTGATTATCCAACTTTTCATTGGCGTATTCTAATTCATTTTGCGCACGTTTAAGTGTATCGCGAGATGCTACTAAGTCGTCTATTACATGGTTATAGGAGTTAGTGAGTTGTCTCAATTCGTTATCGTCTTCAATGTGTAAAGATAATTTTGAATCTTGCGGTCGTTCAGCATTAAACTCCGTCATCTGGCGAGTAATAGTTCGCAAGGGCGTACTCAGCATGGTTTTAAAAGCAGACATAAACAAAAATATTAAAAACGCCGTTTTTAATATTGCATTGGCCACTAATAAAATGACACCTATCTCGATGCGACCGAAAATAATATCAAAATTAGAGTATAGGGTGACATCACCCACATTAGATGTACGTCCTGAAAACTCAAAAATCAGAGGGAAGCTGTAGCCAAAAATACCGCCAGAATAATCAGTCATTTGTCCTGATGTAGCGATATCGCTTTCAGACAAATTTTGTGTGGCGATACCCAGTTGGGCAACAAGCTGTCCGTTTTCATCACGGATTTGAACACCTTCAACAATAGGGATTTCCATTAGGCCTAAGGCAATGGATTCCGCTTGTTCTAAGTTTAATTCCCATATTGCACGAGTCAAACTAGTAGAAAATGTATTTTTCAGCGTACGAAGTTCGTCCTCAACATTACTTTTAGTAGCGTGATATTCAACCAGAATCTGACCAAAGGTTACTGTCAGAGTGAGCGCAAAATATAAAGAAAGCACTCGAGTAAGTAGCTTTCGAGATAACCCAGTTTTAACGTGTGCCATCCAGTATCCCTAATATCATCGTGAGGTAAAGAATATGCGTAAATGGGTGGTTTCTCAAGTTATGTGAATACATAAAGTCGTTTGGAACTCACCTTCTACTTGTTAATTTAATAAAAGTGTAATAGAACCGTTAAATAATAAGCTGGATTTTATTGCCTTAGGAAATAGTGATGTCAAAGACTGTGTTGGTCGTTGAAGATGAAGCACCCATCAGAGAAATGCTAAAGTTTGTTCTTGAACAGTCAGGTTTTAACATTGTTGAAGCTGAGGATTATGATATTGCTCAAGGCAAAATCTGCGAACCTTACCCAGATTTGATTCTTCTAGATTGGATGTTACCAGGGGGGAGTGGGGTTCAGCTTGCAAAAAGCTTGAAGCAACATGAGTTTACAAGAGATATTCCAGTTATAATGCTGACTGCAAGAGGTGAAGAAGAGGATAAAATTCGAGGGCTAGATGCAGGTGCCGATGACTATATTACTAAACCTTTTTCCCCTAAGGAGCTGGTGGCAAGAATTCGAGCAGTTATGCGTCGCGTTACTCCAATGTCCAGTGAAGAACCGATTGAATATAATGGTTTGAAACTAGAACCTATTTCACATCGAGTGATGGCAAACGACGAACAATTAGATATGGGGCCGACGGAGTTCAAGTTACTGCATTTCTTTATGACACATCCTGAGCGAGTGTACAGTAGAGAATTGTTGCTTGATAACGTGTGGGGGACTAATGTATATGTTGAAGACCGCACCGTAGATGTACATATTCGTCGCTTACGTAAAGCAATTTCAGGACATGGACATGACAGTATGATCCAAACTGTTCGTGGCGCAGGGTACCGGTTTTCGACTAAACCTTAGACTCAATATTAAATAACTGCGGATACTTTAGCAGTAGGAGCAACATGTACTATCCCTTTTCATGGGTTAAAAGCTTAATCAAGGTGGTGATTTTTCTTATACTCATTGCCTTATTAGGGGGATTGCTCAACGATACTTTAGTTGCAATACTGGTTGGGACACTGGCGTTACTTGCGACAAACTATTGGCAATTATACAAGCTGAACCGGTGGTTGTGGCACAGTCGAAAAATGTCGCCTCCCACTGTGTCTGGATTTTGGGAACATATCTATGAAGGTATTTATTACCTTCAACGCCGAAATCGGAATAAAAGAAAAGAGCTAGGCGCGTTAGTAAAACGCTTTAGAGAAGGCTCGGAAGCACTGCCGGATGCGGCTGTGGTAGTTGACGCTAATGCTCGTATTATATGGTGCAACCGCTTGGCTAGAATTGAAATGGGACTTCGATGGCCAACAGATTCCGGTATGCGATTAGACAATCTTATTCGGCATCCTGAATTCATCGATTATTTTCACAAAGGGCGTTTCGATCACCCTATCGAAGTGAGCTCTCCCTTAAATCCACAAAAAATATTTGAATATCGGATTATGCCTTATGGAGAGTCTCATTTGTTGCTAATAGCGAGGGATGTATCACGAGTCTCTCAATTAGAGGAAATGAGGAAAGACTTTGTTGCCAACGTATCCCATGAACTCAGAACACCATTAACGGTTATTACGGGTTACATAGAACTTTTACCAGTACCCGATGACAACCCATTCATAGCGAAGGCGCTTCAAGAAATGCATTCTCAAACAGGCCGTATGCAGAACCTAATTGAGGACTTACTTATTTTATCTCGCATTGAAGCGAGCGCAGAAAGAGTGTTCGAAAAGTCGGTTAATATACATGCTATGTTAAGACAAGTAGAAGCCGAAGCCATCACTTTGAATAAAGACAAACAACACGAGATAGAATTTAATCTTGACCCCTCTCTAAACGTATTCGGTGTCGAAACTGAATTGAGAAGTGCCTGTTCGAATTTGGTGTTTAATGCCATTAACTACACGCCAGTATGTGGGAAAATTAGGGTGACATGGGAAAAAACGCCATCAGGAGCGATGTTTTCTGTGTCAGACAATGGCGATGGTATTGAAGAAAAGCATATTGCTAGATTAACTGAACGCTTTTATAGAGTAGATAAAGCAAGGTCGAGAAAAACAGGTGGTTCGGGCTTGGGCTTATCGATTGTTAAACATGTATTAAGCCACCATAATTCTCATTTAGAAATTACCAGTACACTTCGAGTAGGAAGCACTTTCTCTTTCGAATTAGACGAACAGCTAATAGCGGAATGAGAAAGTTATGAAACGGCTATTTTTTGCAATCGTTATTTGGGCTTTCAGTAATACAGTTCATTCTGCAGAAGATTACCAACGACGTCCTGGTGTAGTGGGAAAGGCTGTGGCTGTGGGCTCTGATACAATGGCAAATATGATGACCCTTTGGGCCGAAGAGTTTGAAAAAATTTACCCCCAAGCAAGCATTGAAATAGATGTAACCGGTTCATCTAC
>CAYUZL010000204.1:0-2882 GCA_964449725.1 uncultured Alteromonas sp.
TCACGTAAGGTTTCTTTGATGTTGTCTTCGGTTAATCTTCCGCGCCCACTGACATTTTTGAGTGTTGCGCTTAGGCGATCTGTTAAATTCTCAAACATAATTATGATTACATGGTAAATTCTATGCCTATAGTATACCTCAAACTGAGCTGGTTAAAACGACATTGGATTTTATTCTGTTACTCAGTCACAATGGAGCAGTCAAAACTCATTATGGTTAATTGTTAAAATCGATATGGAAGGCTTACTCGTCGCCATTACAACGTGCTTATATTTTATTACAACTCTTCTGTTTTTAAAGCGAATAGTTAAAAATCAGAGTACACGACTTATAGACTACGGCAGTGCATCTTTAGTCGTTGTCATGCACCTAACGATTTTAGTTATTAATCTTTCAAATGGCAGTGAGCAAGGCATGAGTATGACCAATGTACTTTCTCTTGTTTCCTGGATCATTAGTGTTTCAATGTTAATTGGAACTCGGTTTGTATCAAATACCTTATTGTTACCTGGCGTTTCCTTGTTTGCCGGTTTATCGGTATTAGTTGCAGGGCTTGTTCCTCCCAACATTACGGTAACCGTGCCATTATCGGCAGGTATGATTACCCACGTTACCTTGTCTTTGCTTGCTTATGGTTGTTTAAGTATCGCTTTTTTATACGCGATTCAAATGATGATGATTCGAAGCAGGCTAAAACATAAAGGTAAAGCACTTATCAATTCTACACTGCCACCTTTGATGTTAGTTGAATCATTTTTATTCGGATTAACCCTTGTTGGCGCTATGCTTTTATTGGCAGCTTTAGCCTCAGGTTTTGTTTTTATTGACTCTATGTTTTCAACTCACTATGCCCACAAAACTGTTTTGTCGATTCTAGCATTAGGTGTGTATACATTATTGTTAATCGGCCAACGTGCTTGGGGCTGGAAAAATAAACAAGTAGTCACCCTTATTTCTGTCGGGTTAGCATTATTAACACTGGCCTATTTCGGTAGCCGCTTCGTGCGCGAAGTCCTACTTTAACTTTTATGGAACCCCTGTATTGGACGCTATAGATACAAGTACACTAGCTATTGCTTTAGTGATACTCATTATGTGCTCAGCTTATTTTTCTAGTTCTGAAACCGGTATGATGTCCATTAACCGGTACAAACTCAAACACTTAGCCAACGAAAACCATGGCGGCGCAAAACGGGTTATGTCGCTACTCGACAAGCCCGATAGACTCATTGGGCTCATTCTGATCGGCAATAATATTGTTAATATTGCAGCGGCTCTTGTTGCTACAGAAATTTGCGAACGTTTATTTGGACCAGTCTGGGCCCCTGCTGTAGTCACAGTAGGATTAACTCTTATACTTTTGGTGTTTGCAGAAGTAACTCCTAAAACACTGGCTGCGCTTTACCCTGAAAAAATTGCGTACCCTAGTTCGATTATACTCCTCCCGTTATTGTTCGTTTTCTTACCTTTCGTTCGGCTAGTGAACGGTATCACTAACGGTTTACTCGCCATTGTCAATATTAAGCCGGGTGATGGCAACGCGGACACCCTTAGTCCTCAAGAACTACGAACTGTTGTGTATGAAGCTGGGGCGCTTATCCCCAAGCGTCACCAAGACATGTTGGTCAGTATTTTAGAGTTAGAAAATGTAACTGCTGAAGACATCATGGTGCCCAGGAACGATATCGTAGCTATTGATGTAAATGACGACTGGAAAGATATTCAACGTCAACTGGTTAATTCCCAGCATACCCGTGTTTTATTGTTTAGGGACAGTATTGATGATGCCGTAGGCTTCGTTCATGTAAGAGATGCTTAAAGGTTGTTGTCTAAAGATCAGTTCAGTAAAGCGACGTTGTTAAGGGCAGTAAGAGAAATTTACTTCACTCCTGAAACCACCCAACTACATACACTTATGTATCAATTTCAGGCAGAAAAAGAGCGTATTGGACTCGTTGTTGATGAATATGGTGATATCCAAGGTTTAGTTACACTAGAAGATATTCTCGAAGAAATTATCGGAGATTTTACAACGAACATTCTTCCTGATCACAGTAAAGAAGTGAATGTTCAGCAAGATGGCTCTGTTTTAGTAGACGGTAGTGCTAATGTTCGAGAGCTAAACAAAGAAATGAACTGGCACTTACCGACTGAAGGGCCAAAAACACTCAACGGATTAATTTTAGAGTATTTAGAAGAAATACCGGAAAACAAAGTCAGTGTTCGTTTAGATGGATATCCATTAGAAATTATTGAAACCACAGAAAATATGATTAAAACTGTGCGTGTGATGCCCGAATATTATAAAGCACCTATAGTACCAGCTAAAGAAAACTAAGCGCGCTGCTTTCGGAGCGCTAACGCTTTTTCTTTTGCTGCATTGACCTTTTCAGATAACGCGGTCAATTTGTCCATGAGTACAGGCAAGTCTGAATCATCACGCAAGTCATCATCTTCAATATGACGTTGCAGTGCTAATTTCAAATGTTCTGGTAATGTATTAGACCCCATAACTCTCTATTCTTATCGCCCTTGGCGAAAATAAACCTCTCATCTCGTTATCGGTGAAAAAGTAAATTACTTGAATAGATTTAACGAGACTTACAGAATTCCTTGATGATGTTTAGCTAAAACACCTTTTAAAGTACCTCTATCACACTCTACGACTGCCATAGACCCAGTGTTAAACAAACATCCTTCTTTTGAATAAAGGATTTCAGACATCAAGAAACTAACAAAAGGCATGTGGCTAACAATCAAAATAGCATTAATTTGGTTAAAGTCACTTTTACTTTCCAACAAAGCACTTAAATAATCACAAAAATCAGCAGCACTAGCGTCAGGCGTAATATCTCCACTTATCAATTTATGACCTATAGGAA
>CAYUZL010000205.1:0-6699 GCA_964449725.1 uncultured Alteromonas sp.
GACAGCTCTCATCCTCACGGGTAAAATTGGTTCGGCTAATAAACAAATCGTCACTGCACCTAAAAACCCGCGCTCGCTCATTCAAATACAATGGCTGGCGGAAGATGGTTCGTTAGTTAACAAAGGCGATCTCATTGCCACCTTTGACGGCTCAAATTTACAAACAGAAATAGACTCTTTAAATGAGCGCATTGAAACCATTGAGTTAGAGATTAAACAAGCTGAAATTACGTTAAGCCAAAACCTACTAGAAGCCGAAGGCAATGTTGCGGTGGCTAAAATGCGCGTTGAACAAGCCAAAATAGAAGCCAACGTCCCCACGGGTCAAGTAAGCGACTTCGATAAAGGCAAATTTCAACTAGAACTACAACGGCAATATTTTGAACTATTCAAAGCTGAACAAGCCCTAACGTTGGCTCAGCAAGAACTGGATAGCGGTGTAGGTAGGATCTCATTAGAGCTTACCCAACTAGTCGAACGGCTAGACTACAATCAGGCTCAATTAAGCAGAATGTCTGTTGTTGCTCAATACACAGGCCCTGTAAATTATGCTCTTCATCCTTGGCGAGGAGAAAAAATTGATGCCGGTATTAATATTCGTTCCTCTTGGCAAGTACTAGACGTTCAAGCTATAGAGAACTTCCAAATAGAAAGCTGGGTACACGAAATAGATGAATCAAAGTTAGTGGAAGGCGCAAACGTAGACGTGTTCTTCGACGCATACCCGCAGAAATCTTATTCTGCAACACTAATCAAGAAATCCACTCAAATAGAAAAAAAAGAACAATTGAGTAATAGTAATTACTACCCTCTTATTTTTAATTTTAACGACATTCCCGCTTTCGACTTGTTGCCGGGCATGAGTGTAAGGATTAAGGTATAAACTAATGCTACAGTTTTATTCAAAGCAAACTTATTTCGTTTTACTTGCACTTTGTTTATCACTGCTACCTTTACATATAGCCCACGCCGCATTTGTCGCCCCAGCGGAAGTTGTATCTCAGCAAGAAATCACAATTGCGCCCCCCAATATAAAAAGAATGTGGACATTTAAATTGTCTTATATCGCCCCCGAAAATACAGAAGTAAAAAAAGGCGACCTCTTAGCAACATTTGATGCAGAAAAGCAAAAACGAGAATTGGTAGAATACAAAAGTCGGCTTCAGGCTGAAATAAAGAAAAAAGAACGACAAAGACTAAAAGATGCAGCATCCAAACAAACACTCATATTGGCAGTAGCTGAAGCTGAAAAAAACGAAGATATCGCTAGAAAAAAAGCTGACATTGTAGACGTTTCCCGTTCTGAAATAGAACGAAAGAAACACATTGCTGAACTCAACATCGCCACCACCTTATTAATACATGCCAAACAAGCATTACTTCAACACAAGCATACTGCTCAAATAAATTTGGATGTCAGAGATGCCCGTATAGCGAAAGCAAAAAACCGCGTGGCCCAGACTAAAATCGCATTGGAAAAGCTATCTTTATATGCACCTGAAAACGGTATTATTACCTATGTGAGTAACGGAGGTAGTAAACCGGCAGTAGGAGAATCTATCTATCTAGGACGCGCGCTAATGCAGCTACCATCTCTTGACAAACTTGCCATAAAAGTAGAAATCGACGAATCGAGCATTGCGCACGTTACAGCAGATCAAACAGTCAGAGTCATATTAGATGAACACCCAGAAAAAGCCTTCTCTGGTGTGTTATCAAAAATAGGAAAAACCTTTAGGCCTCGCTCTCAGTGGGACCAAAAAGTCGTCATCGACGCTTGGGTAACATTAGATTCACCAGATAAGTCTATTATGCGTCCAGGAATGAAAGCGAATGTTGAATTCAATTAAAGGTTTTTTCTTACTCTCAGTATGCGCCTGCTTTATCGGGTGCGACACAGCGCAAACAGAAACGCCTAGTTATATAGTCATAAAACAACCTCTTGTGGCTATAATGATAGGAAAAGGCGAAATTGAAGCTGCTCAGGCACAACGCATTGTTACTCCAGGTAACAGAGCGATGACTATTGATTGGTTAGCTAACGAAAACCGCCAGGTCAAAAAAGGTGATGTGATTGTACGCTTTGATTCAGAGCGGCTTTCCTTAGACACTCGCCAAGAAGAACTGGAAATGCTCATTATTGAACAGGATATTTTACAAAATAATGCTGAACAACAACGTACAGTAAATAATGTAAAATCAGAGCAAGGCTTTGTAAGCCACGAGTTTGACTTTACTGATCGCTTTGCCATTGACGATATCCGGGTTTATAGCAAATTAGAAATTATCGAAACATTGCAAAACAGAGCTTTTTTAGAAGCTAAAGACGACTTTTTAAGTTGGAAAAAAGACAGTATCTCAAAAGAAGGTGTCACCGCTAGCGCCGTGTTAGATGTTGAAAAATCAGGTCACGAGAAAAAATACAATTTATACAAGGAGTCCTTATCTCAGCTTGAAGTTTATGCACCTTTTGACGGATTACTTACCTATGAAAAAGACAAAAACGGAGAAAAACCCAGCATAGGGCAAACGGTTTTTCCAGGTAAACCCATTGCTCAAATACCCAATTTAGACAAGTTACAGGCTCGAATTTATGTACTTTCAAGGGATGCTATTGCTCTTTCCGAAGGTTTACCGGTAGAACTGACCTTAGACGCTACGCCTCAAACCCCATTACAGGGAACAGTTGAAACTGTCGGTAGCTTTCCACGCTCTATTGAAAGGGGGAGTCCAATAACGTATATCGAAGTTGTTGTTGCACTAAATGAAAACAATCAGTTACAACTTAAGCCAGGAAATAAAATCACAGCTAAAATTACCAACAATTTAGTAACAGACGCGCTGACAGTGCCTCTTCAATCTCTTGGATACGACCAATCATCAAGCTACGTATACGTTAAAAAAGAACAATCGTGGAAAAAAACCACTATTCAATCGGGGTTAAAAAACCAATATTTCGTAGAAGTCGTCAAAGGCCTAAATGCTGGAGACACAGTTTCACTCACACCTAACGAGACACCTTAATGGGACTTTATCTTGCCTTGTTAAAAGATGCTTGTACTGAGTTATGGGCAAAAAAACTCCGTACTTTTTTAACCTTACTCGGTATGATTTTTGGTGTCGGAGCTGTAATTGCCATGTTAAACATCGGCGAAGGAGCTGAGCGAGAAGCGTTACAAATGATCAATTCAATGGGCGCGAACAACCTCATCATTAAACAAAATTTCGCTGAAAAAGATGCCCTTGTCGAATTGCGTGAACAAACCCTAGGGTTAACTATGGACGATATTCAAGCGGCTAAACAAACGCTTCCGTTTATCAACAATTTCAGTGCATCAAAAACTATAGATACATACAGTATTTACAGTGATTTTGGCAAAACACACGCTCAAGCCTTGGGGGTGACCTTTGGTTACTTTCAACAAGCAAATTTAGCCTTAGATAACGGAAGCATATTTTCCCCCGAAGATGAAATAGCCCTATTGCAAGTGGCCGTTATTGGCGCTGACGTCGCCGATGAACTCTTTCCGAATGGGAATGCCATCGGTGGATTAATAAAAGTAAACCACTTATGGCTCACGGTAATAGGAGTAATTCAACGGCCCCAAACTAAGCAAGATGAATTTCAGGGTGTAAAGATAGGCGGAGACCAAAATCGTATTTTCTTACCATTAAGCACCGCGCAACAAAAACTAAAACAACAGCGTCTTGCATCTGAATTAGACGAAATAAAATTGGGCATTGTGGAAAATTACGACCCTAGAATTGCAGCGCTAGCCGTTGATAGACTTATCGCTCAGCGCCATGGAGACGTAAAAGATTACCAACTCATTGTTCCTGCTGCACTATTGGAACAACAAGCACAAACTCAAGCCATTTTTAACATCGTTATGGCTTGTGTAGCCGGCATATCCTTACTTGTAGGTGGCATAGGCATAATGAATATTATGTTAGCCAATGTTCTGGAACGCACAAAGGAAATTGGGTTACTCAGAGCTGTAGGTGCAAAACAACGTGATATAAAATTACAGTTTCTAGCGGAAAGTTTTACCATTTCAGTTATCGGTGGGTTACTTGGCGTTCTGTTTGGATTAGGGTTATCTGAAATAATTGCGTTTTATTCGGACTGGTCAGTGACGTGGTCTGCAATGGCAATTGGCTTATCTTTAGGTATTTGTATGCTTGTTGGTGTCGGCTTTGGCGTATACCCCGCGATCAAAGCCTCTAAATTAAACCCCATTGACGCTTTGCATTCTGATTAAGTCTTAATAAAAAGGCTCCACTCCAAAATATTAAATTGTGAGTTGGTCTCAATTCATAGTCTAAACTCGACTTCTTTTTAGTCTTCCCAAATGATCAACGACCTTATTCGATAGTTGCTCTTCTGGGTGTTCTTTCATAGGCCACACGCCACAAATATTGAAATGGGCAATTAGAGTGCTCCATTTAACTGGTATCAATTGCTCTCTGAGCATTACAGCTTCATCTTGATGAGCAATTTTTCGGTATTTCTGCGTAACCGTTTCATAATCACGCATCATTTCTCGCATGTTTTCCACCGTCATATATCGAAAGCTACTGTCGAAAGACGATCGTGAATTTTTATCACTATCTAAAACATGCCGTAAGAAAATTTCATTAACGTCTTTTAATGTTTCATGTAAAGGCCCATGAAGCCGCATTAAAAGTTTACCCTCTATCAACAGACGATAGCGATTATGCTCTCCCAATTCAATAAACTTCTGGCGATCGAGATCGCGTAAATATTTAAATACACTCAAATCTGACAAACCGTATTCTTTTTGAATTTGCTCAGGTGTATAACCAACTGACAAAAAAAACAGAAAATAAAAATGCAACCGATTGTTCTTCAAAAATAGCTCTTGAGCTGCCTCTAATTTAACCCTAGGTTCAGTATGACGTCTGGCAAAATCTAACAAATCATAAATTGATAAACCTATCACATCACAGATGTCATTTAACCTAGAAAGTTGACAATCTTTATCCTTAAATAAGCGTTTCACCGTCTTTTCTGATACGGCTAGTTTTTCAGCCACCTGTTTATACGTTATGCCTCTCGATTTCATCGCTATTTTTAGCGCGTCGATAATTTCAACACCAATAGTTTGCATACATCACCCTCAAAAAATTTTTACCAAAACACTCTAAGCAATAAGGACGGATACTCAACGCTTCTTTTTATGTCACCAAAAATAGAATAAAGGTGACACAATAAGTCACCTATTTTTATTAAATTGCACATTTAGGGACTAAATATATCCTCTTATTCTGTTTTTTTCTACTTAACCTGTAAATCGAGGGTATTTATAATGCGTCCACTTTTGAAATCTTTAACACTTTTAATGTTACTCACTGCTGGGGCAAGTGCCTCTGCCAAGACATTAACTCCTGTATGGGAAACCGAAGGGTTTAAAATGCCAGAGTCAGTTGTATATGACGAAAAACGGCAGAAAATTTATGTATCGAATATCAATGGAGGACCTATTGAGCGAGATCACAATGGCTCTGTAGGAGTAATGAACGCTGACGGCTCTAATCCACAAATTGAATGGGTAAAAGGATTAAGTTCACCCAAGGGAATGGATTTACATGGTAATAAACTCTACGTTGCAGATGTAGGTGACCTTGTTGTAATTGATGTGGATACTGGCGAAATAACAGCCAGATATCCAGCGCCATCATCTAAGGTTTTAAATGGTTTAGATGTCACCGACGACGGTACCGTTTTCGTGTCTGATTGGTTGGGAAGTAAAATTTATACACTGAAAGATCACAAACTAGAGCTTTGGTTGGAAGATAAAACGCTTAATTTCCCCAACGGGTTATTTGTCGCAGATGGTTATTTGTATGTCAGTACATGGGGAACTAACCCAAAAGCTGACTTTACGACAGATACCTCAGGTACATTTTTAAAAGTATCGTTAAAGAGTAAAAAAATCGAAGTACTCAACAACGGTACTCCTTGGATGAATCTAGACGGTATTCATAAGGTTAATAAAAAGGACTTCTTTGTAACTGATTTTATCAAAGGCGAACTATTAGTTATTAATACAAAAGGAAAAATAAAAGAAACCCATAAACTTGCGTCTCCATCTTCAGCTGACTTTTTCTACATAAGAGAGCAGAACTTACTGATCGTACCTTACTTAATGGGCGCTAAGGTAGCTGCGTATAAACTGTAAAAATAAAACCATTACCCGTAAACAATATTCGTGTTGTTTACGGGTAATTTGTAAAAAGGCGGCAAGCTATTCAGCTATATCGGTTTTATAATGCTGACTGAGTAATTTTTGTAACCACCCACTAAAATCACCATTCTGTACTACGAAATTTTGAGCACGGAAAAGCGCCGCGGTTCGTAGTGAGTACTCTAATTGCCAAATGTGCTCTAAAACGGCAGGAAATTGATTCGCTTCATCGTGTGAGGTAACAAAGAGCAAACGTTCTTTATTCACTCTGCCTAGCCTACTCGCTTGTGATACCTTTTTATTGCAGCGACAATTGTTTGAGGGTGAAATAAGGCCACAATTTGATTTCATGAAAGTAATTACACCTAGCCTTGCTCTAGAAATTCGTTTTCGATAGGTCGCAGGCGACAAATTTAATATGTGGGCTGCGTCTGTGTGGCTAAACTCAAGAATTTCTCCAATGATATAAGCGACTCTTATCAAGTAAGTG
>CAYUZL010000206.1:0-3895 GCA_964449725.1 uncultured Alteromonas sp.
ATGGAAGGCGTGGTCGATCATTTAATGCGGGATATGTTAACGAGTATCGGTGGTTTCGATTTATGCGTGACTGAATTTGTTCGCGTAGTAGAGCAAAAACTCAGTAAAAAAACCTTTCTTAAATATTGCCCTGAACTCAAAAATGAAGGTAAAACCCCGTCGGGAGTGCCTGTTCGTGTACAACTTTTAGGGCAACATCCACAATGGTTGGCACAAAACGCACAACTTGCTATTGAATTGGGTTCTCCTGGAATAGATTTAAATTTTGGCTGCCCTGCTAAAACGGTGAATAAGAGCCGAGGCGGAGCCGTATTATTACAAACCCCAGATAAACTGTATGAAATCGTTTCTGAGGTCCGCTCTGCCGTACCTAAAGAACAGGTTGTTACCGCTAAAATTCGGTTGGGATATGACGACACCTCTTTGGCTTATGAAAATGCACAAGCGTTAGAAGCAGCCGGCGCGTCAGAAATTGTTATTCATGCGCGTACTAAACGAGACGGGTATAAGCCTCCTGCATATTGGGATTGGATCGCGAAAATAAAAAGCCGTATTGGTACGCCTATTATCGCCAATGGTGAAATTTGGTCACGAGCCGATGCTCTTCAGTGCCAACAGCAATCGCAGTGTGAGAATTTAATGCTTGGACGAGGTGCATTGGCGCTACCCAATTTAGCTAGGTGTATAAAACACAATGAAACACCTATGAAATGGGCAGATATAGCCCAGCTACTGATCCGTTATTCTGGCTATGAAATATACGGCGATAAAGGCCGGTATTACCCAAATAGAATTAAACAATGGTGTGGTTACTTAAAGCGTCAATACCCTGAGGCTGAGGTGTTGTTCAACGATATTAAACGGTTAAAACAATCTGAAGATATTGTGGCTGTATTACATTCTCAAATTTAATACGAATAACTAGTAATAACCCGATGCTTTCATTTGTTTTTCGGCAATGGCTTGGCTAGTTTTTAGCGCTTCATCTATGGTTAGCTGTCCGCGTACAACCTGATCAATTAAATCCGCGACCTGATTTCCTATTGCGGGAAACTCTTTAATGCTCGCGTATTGAATCCCTAAATAAGGTTTAGTGTTTGAATTTGGGTATGTTGCGCCGCTTGCTTCTATGGTATTTAAGGTAATTGCGCTATAAGGGATTTTGATATCACTAAAACGAGTGTCATAAGTTGAATAGCGGGTACCAGAGGGAACGGAATAAATGCCTTTGCTACGGGCGACATGTTTGATGTATTCTTTTGATGTTGCCCAAGTAATGAATTTGGTTGCTTCTAGTTTAGTTTTGAAGAGGTGGGAATTGCAAAAGCCCAAGTCCAAAACCACTCAGAAGGCGCAGACAAATAGCCACTCGGCGCTTTGGTAACACCTACATCTTCACTAACTTGAGATGTGTTTGGATTAAACAAGGTGCCGGCAGCAACACTTGAGTCTATCCACATCGCACAACGCCCGTTTGAAAATAGCGTAAGTAGCTCATTGAACCCCTTATTACTTGTTTCTGCAGGTCCATAGTTTTTGACTAAACCAATGTAGGTTTCAAGTGCTTTTTTCCACTGAGGGGAGTTTAATTGAGGCCGCCAATCGCTGCCAAACCAAGTTCCGCCATAACTTTGAGCTATAGTGCTGATTAACGCGATACTTTCTCCCCAACTTGGTTTACCTCGTAAACACACTCCTGAGATGTCTTCATTGGGGTTATGTAATTGCTTTGAATATTCAACGAGAGTGTCGTATGTAAAATGAGTAGGTAGTGAAAGGCCCGCTTTTAAGAAGAGATCTTTTCGATAGTACAAAACCGAACTTTCAGCGTTAATGGGTAAACCGTAAAAATGACCACCTATAGAAAGTGCATTTCTAACTGGTTTTACAACGTCCTCTACATCATAGCTCTCAGGGAGGTTTTCCAACGCAGTTAGCCATTGTTGTTTAGCCCAAATGGGAGTTTCATATGCGCCTATGGTCATTACGTCAAATTGGCCATCGGACAATGCTAAATCCGTTAAAATCCGAGTGCGTAGTGTCGTTTCATTCATTAAACGCCATTCTAAATGCACTGTGGGGTTTTGTTCTTCATATAACTTAGACATTTCTTTCAAAAGTAAAATATCATTAGAGTCAACAGCTCCAATGACTAGGTTTGTGGTTACATTCGGTTTTCGAATGGAGGAGAAAAAACCGTATTTTTCTAGAATACTGTCTAGGGTTCCGTCTGCGATAATTTTTTGTAAACCAGAATTAAAATCATTTAGTTGCGTTTTGTTTTTAGGGCTTTTTTCTGAAAAATGAATATGAAAATGCTGCTCAGCGATAGCCACAGGTAAAAATTCTAATTTGCCTATTAAATGAGGCCGACGAGACACAATAAGGTCGCCAGCGCTAAATTTATCAATAATGGCGAAGTCGGTTCGTTTGGCTGCGACAACATCAATATTTTGTAGCTCGTTGACAACCCATTGTATACTTGATTCTGGGACGTACTCTTTTACATCCGCTAAATCACTTCCCCTGACCATACTAAATTGAAATTTATTAATATCCATTAATTGCTGAAGCAATGGAGAGGTAGTGTCAATGTATAATGGAGCAGGGGAGTCAATTCTTTTTAGTAGCGCCATTTGGCCTGCTGGAAATGATAGTGATAGCCATTTATCTTCTGTTTGTTGATTAGCAGATAGAAGAGTTAGGTAACCATCTAAGCGACCATCCTGAACAAGTTTTTTTGCACGAGCTAAAGGATAAAAACCAATATCTACTTCATACCCTGAACGTTCAAATGCATGTTGTAGAACTTCGTAGACATAACCTTGATTTGATTGAGACTGGGATATATAAGGTATTTTTTCAGCTGCGGCGATATAGACTTTTTCGTTAGCCAGTGCTGTTTTTGCTGTGCTCAACGAGACGGCTAACAAAAGAGGGAAAAACAATAGAGATCGTAACAACATATTATAGACGATATTTCCAATTCGTATCGGGCCTTTATCTATATTAGCAGTTGTACGTAATTTGGCCTGACTATTTAGTTGACACCTTATATGGTTTACGCACTTTTAAAGAGTGGAAGACATTACTCTGTTTCATTTTTGGAATACGGCATAGTTTCATTTAAAAGATACTGTCTATTTTGAGGACGCTGTTTTTTGGTTGTGTGCAATGCCATTTTTGCAAACAAAGCGCTATTGTTACTGACAGGGCTAACCTTTTTTTTCTCTATAGACTGCTCGATGTTCATCATTTTTTCATTCGCGAAGGCAGTTTGTCCTATAACAGCGTATACAGACAGTGCGACTAAAGCGAATTTGATTTTCCGTAAAATATAACTCATTTAAGTATTCATTCATTTTGATTTTCAAAGGGGAAAACGGCTCCGTTTGAGGAGCCGTTTAAGAGTGCAGAGCATTGCTCTACGACCATGTTGAAAAGTTCAGCATGATGCAAATTGAAATCATTAGATTCTTTCGTTCAATACGGTTGCAATTGGGCTGGCAGAAAGATCATTCTCTGAAATCCACGCAGATAGTGTCTTACCATCTTTCTCTGGATTTGATAATTCTGACTTAGGCATTTTTTTAACAAGCAAGGTACCTGTTTCAACTGCTTCACTTAGCATTGCTGTGCGAATTAAACTGTTGCCGTTACAGGTGATACCGGAATAGTAGTCGCGTAACTTCATATTGTAATCAGACTGAACGGTACGCATTTTTTTTCTAAGTTCGCCTTTATCATCGGCTTTAATGATTGTACAAATATTTGCTAGTGCTTCTGATACGTCCTGAGCTTGAGCAGGAACAGAAAAACCTAAAGTAGTAGCCGCTAGAAGTAGAGAAGTTTTAACAATTTTCAACATGGTTAAGTCCTCGTAAGAGATTATTAG
>CAYUZL010000207.1:0-4558 GCA_964449725.1 uncultured Alteromonas sp.
CAGAACCAATACCACCAAAGCCATTCAAGGGTTTTCCACTTTCTTGAGTAATTAATCCCATGAATTCAGGCATGTTTACTTTAAGTAATTCCACTAAGGCGCATATTTTTTCAACTCGAACGTCTTCACTCAACTGACTCCAAGTCACAAATGCTTTCTTCGCAGCCGCGACAGCAAACTCCACTGAATCCGTATCACCTAACGCGCATTCAGCGAAAGGTTCGCCTAATGCAGGATTAACAACACTAAACGTGTTTTCAGATGAAACACTCTTCCCATCAATTACCATATTAAATCGTTGCATCGTATTACCTTATCGTTGTTCAATGAAACAGCTGCTAAAAAGATTGTGTTATATTTGTGCAAAAATCAGAGCGTAAATAGGCTAAGAAAGCTTGTTCGTTTTCACGTAATTCCCTTGTGCAAAGCCTAATGGCTTAACGTTTTGGTCATATTCATACTCTACAACTTCTCCTACCAGTATGAGGTGATCGCCCCCGTCGTACACATTCCACGACTTACACTGAAATTGCGCCGCACACTCAGGAAATAAAGGTGATTCTCCCAACCCTCTAGAAAAAGAAACGCCTTTGAATTTATCTTCGCCTCGTCCCGCAAACTTGTTTGATAACTCCACTTGCTGTTCACTCAATACGTTAATGGCAAAGTATTCCGTGTCTTCAAATATTGGTCTGCCAAGCGCATTTTTATCAATACTCCACAAAACAAGAGCAGGCTCTATAGATACACTGTTAAAGCTGCTAGCCGTGCACCCTACTGGTTCGCCATTTTTATTCACTGTGGTTATCACTGTCACGCCAGTGGGAAATTGGCCTAATGCAGATCTGAAGTCTTTTTTATCAAATTGTTTATCACTCACAATATTTTCCTTGTTCTCGCTTAACGACCGGCTTTATGAGCGGGCAAAGTACCAATCCCCCAATGGGCTTTTGGATATTCATTAATAATCACTCGGATATTTTCCTCTGGCGCACCAATGGAACTCATTACAGCTTCAGCGACCGCTTTGATTAAACTTTCTTTTTGTTCAACCGAGCGACCTTCCATCATATTTACATTTACAATTGGCATCATTATCCCCGTGCTAACAATGAGTTATCACTGCATAGCTTTTCTTTTTTATTTAAAGGTCAATAACTAATCTTTCGCATTTTGCTCTTGAACAACATAATGCAATTTGGTCGTTGTCTTCTTTTTCTTCATCAGTTAAAAAATGATCTCTATGATCAGGAACCCCTTCAATCACATCGGTTATACAGGTTCCACACACACCTTCTTCGCAAGACATACTTACCTTGATGCCCGCTTGCTGTAAGGCTTTTGCAATTGTGTCTTCGCTGCCTACGGTTACGGTAATATCACTCTGCTCGCAATACACTTCAAAGCTATCTCCAGAGGTATCAACCTCAGCACTAAAGTACTCAAAATGGATATTTTCACTCTGATATTTCAACGTTTTAGCCCCTTCAATAACCCAATCCATAAACCCAGAGGGCCCACAAACATAGACATGAGTATCAGGGTGTGAAGGGTGTAAATTGACATCAGGAGAGAACAACTGTGTTGGGTCTTGGTCGTCGTAATGAAAATGAACACGAGGGCCGAAAGCCGCAATTAATTCATCTTCAAAAGCACCTACGCCTTTTGTACGCAGACAATAATGTAGTTCAAAGTCTTTCTGCATCCCCACTAGCTCATAAGCCATGGCAATCATGGGGGTGATACCAATCCCCCCACCCACTAAAATGCTCTTATCCCCTGCTTTATTAAGTGGAAAATGATTGCGAGGCGCACTAATTTTTATTGTCTGTTGTTCCGCAAATTCAGCGTGAATTTTTACCGACCCGCCTCTTGAATTAGGGTCATTTAATACACCTATCCTATACATTTCACTCGATGCGGGATCGTTGCATAAAGAATACTGACGCACTAAATCATCTGCACAATGCACATCAATATGGGCACCAGCAGAGAATTCAGGTAATGCTTCACCATTTTCCCTCGTCAGTTCGAATACGGCGACACCCGTGCCTTGTTCCACTCTAGATGTAATAACAACATCAATTAATTCGTTATCCACAACATTCTCCTCGCCATGCTTAACGCATGTAAATTCCACCGTTAATGTCCCACGTTGCGCCAGTCACTGTATTGGCTTCTTCAGCGGCCAACATAACGACCATAGAGCCAATGAAATCAGGGTTACTCATTGCTTTAACGGGGATTAAATTTTTAATAATATGGTCCAGTTTTTCTGCAGGCACTTTATCTCTAACGGAAGGAACATCCACTGGGCCTGGGGCAATCGCGTTTACCGTGACGCCTTTATCTGCAAATTGTCGGGCAAATATTTTGGTTAACGTGGTAATACCCGCTTTTGACGCAGCATAATGTGCCCCCGACGCAGTACCTCCCATTTGACCCGCAAGAGATGCCAAATTGATGATTCTGCCAAATCCGCGATCTGCAAAATATTGCCCAAATACTTGGCTACCTAAAAAGTTACCGCGTAAATTAATATCCAGAACTTGGCTAAACTCTTCAGGGCTAATCTCCATAAGAGGCGTAGTAGGTGTCATAGCGGCGTTATTGACTAGCACATCACATTGTCCGAACGTATCAACAGTAAAAGCGAGTCCTGTTGCAAAATCACTTTTGTTATTCACATCAAGCTGTATCGCTGCAGCAGATTGCCCGTTTGTTGCTAAGTTTTCAGCGGCTTGCATCGCCATTTGCTCATTCACGTCGCTAACCACCACAGCATACCCAGCTTTTATCAGCGATTCACAAATAACATACCCAAGCCCTTGAGCAGCTCCAGTAACCAGCGCAACCCTTTTCTCAGTATTCATGGCATATCCTTAAAACAAATAACTGACAGTTGTCAGATGCTGACTAGACTTCATCACCCGCACCACCTTCTGTGCAATTTTGAATGAGTCCCCATCGCGAACTAACTTAAATTCAACATTAGCTGGGTAACAACGCAGACCGTTTTTGTTGTTTTCATATAAGGAATAGGCGCAACGGGCTTTTACTATGCCTTCGTCATCATCAAGAATTCGAACACGGGACAAAGTACGAACGGTTTTCTCACCCAATTGAGTAGAAATAGCATTGCCTCCGGTTAAACGTTCAATTCGTAAATGTCGCATTTCATGGTCATCGTAAGCTACGTTGAGAGTATTGGCGTAATCAGTAGTGTTGTGATCCACAGGCACGATATACAAGCCCGATTCAAGCCATAAATCCAGCCACTCTTGATACTCTTTGTTGTCGAGCATATCGGCTTCGATATTCAGAAACGCGGTGACGTCGGTTAACAGCTGAGAGTTTAATTTCATTTTGTTGGTCCTTTTGTTGGGCCTTATTTATTGCCGCTTACAGACATCAAGTCTTTATATTGCTGATACGCAGCTCGCATACCGGTTTCAGAGCACACCGCGCCTTTAACGTTGCCATCAACAGACGTAGATAGCTTTGACATACCGCGATTAACCATAATCCAGCCATGAGTTCCAGCCATAGATCCAGCCTGAACTCGCTCCCATGCTTCACCGTCATCAGGTGTTCCAAAGCCCATAGGTCCCTGAAAATGCTCATGTAATCTCATCCGCTTTTGATTAAATGAGTCAGGCGCACCTTTACCCCCTAAAGCAATGTGATGAATTTCGGTTTCATTAACACTGATAGGAACAAGGTTTCGGAAAAAGGCCATTGAGCAGGCAATATTAGGAAACAGGTTTAAATTAAACCCCGTGCCCCCCACAGCTCTAACTAAACGTCGAATGTGTTCATCTGAGTGCCCTTCGTCAGCCAGACTTTTAGCTAAATCAGCGTATCGCTCAGGAATAGGTTCATCTAAGTTTTCATCTAAGTCGACTAAATCTGGGATCATCACCATAACACTATGACCATTCCCCAAGTCTTCTACGAACCCATCTCCATCAAGGAAATCAAACACTTCTGCGGCTTCTTCATCAACAGAAGCAATAAAGGATTTATGTACAATGGGGAAGTGATACGCATCTGTGGTATTTTCTAGCTGAATTTTCCAGTTACCGGGAAATCTAAACCTATGGTCACCTAAGGCTTGAAGTGGATATCCACCGCCTTGCTTAGTAAATAAGTCGATCCATTTTTTTGCTCCACCTAAATACTCATCTAGCGGGATAATGTCATCTTTTAACGTTGCGAAAACCAATCCGTTATAAGATTCAGTTCGTACTTTTATTAATCCAAACTCGGCTTTATCAAGAATATTTTCATATTCTTCAGGCTTAGGTAACGCCCTTAAACTTCCGTCTAGACCATAACCCCAACCGTGATAAGGACATGTAAAAGCGCGTGTTTTACCCGATTTACCTTCACAAACAGTTGCCCCTCTGTGGCGACAACGATTTAACATAACGTGAATATTTTTTTTGCGATCACGAACCACAATAACCGGTTGGCGACCAATATTAGCGGTTTTAAATGAACCTGCGTCAGGGATCTCACTTTCATGGGCAACCCACACCCACGTATTATTAAATAC
>CAYUZL010000208.1:0-3772 GCA_964449725.1 uncultured Alteromonas sp.
AAATTGTTATTTTTCATCGGTTTAAGCCGTTTTTTAGAGTTGGCAAGCTTATTGAATACATTCTTAACATAGTTATTTAATCTTAAGCAAAACGAGGCATACAATTATGGGCATATTCTCGCGTTTCACTGATATCGTTAATTCAAACATCAACTCGCTTTTAGATAAAGCAGAAGATCCTGAAAAAATGGTTCGTCTAATAATTCAAGAAATGGAAGATACTTTAGTTGAGGTACGTTCTACTTCAGCTAAAACAATAGCAAGTAAGAAAGAAATAGTGCATCAAATTAATAAATTTGATTCTGATGCAGCGGATTGGGAAGCAAAAGCTGAGTTGGCTATAAATAAAGAACGTGAAGACTTAGCAAGAGCTGCTTTACAAGAAAAGCAAAGAGCGGAAGATAGTGCAGAAGCGCTCCGAACTGAGCTTGGCTTAGTAGAAGAACAAATTTCTAAGCTTCAAGATGAAGTTGGTCAACTACAGGAAAAATTAGCTGATGCAAAAAGTCGTCAAAAAGCGATTTTAATGCGTCAAAAGACAGTGAGCTCTCGTTTAGACGTTAAGCGAACTTTAGATAGTGGCAAAGTAGATGCGGCTATGGAAAGGTTTGGTCAGTTTGAAAGAAAAATTGATGATTTAGAGTCTCAAGTGGAAGCCTATGATCTTGGTAAGAAAACATTGAAAGATGAATTCTCTGAACTTGAAGCAGATGATAAAGTAACAGATGAGCTAGAAGCGCTAAAAGCGAAAATGAACAAAAAAGCGAAATCTTAAGTTTATAATTTAGTCAATTTACTATTTTATCGGCCCTAGCGTAGGGCCTGTTTTCAAGGAGAGTAAAAATGAATGAAGGTATAGTTGGGCTCTTCATCGCACCATTAATCTTGTTTATTATTTTCGTAGCGCCTATCTGGCTAATTTTGCATTATAAAAGTAAAAAGCAAGTTGCTCAGGGGTTAGCTCCAGAAGATCAAGCTGTATTAAAAGAGATGGCCGTTAAAGCCGAAGTAATGGCAGAGCGGATTGAAACATTAGAAGCTATATTGGATCAAGAAACTCCTGAGTGGAGAAAAAAAGCATGAAGTCAAAACGGCGTTTGTATAGAGACACTGAAAATAAAAGGATTGCAGGTGTCTGTTCTGGAATAGCGGATTATTTTGGTATCGAAGTATGGTTTATGCGAATTTTAACTATAACCTGCTTTTTTTTACTTGCAGCTCCTTTTGTTTTCGTAAGCTATATTGCTGCGTGGGTTATTTTAGATAAAAAGCCCAAAAGCGAAACGAGTAATGTTGAAAACACCGTGTCTATTCATGATGGTAAAGGATGGAAAAATGAAACCTCTTTATCAGCAGGTCCCGTAGAACTAAAAACAAAAGTATGGAAAGCCGGTGAACCGCCTAAACAAGCATTGTCAGATATTAAAGATAGATTCGAACAAGCAGAGCTAAAGCTGAGAAATATAGAAACCTATGTAACCTCACGTGAATTTCAATTAAAGCGTGAATTTAATCAACTATAATTTACGTATATTGTTGAAAAAGCCCGAATTATTTCGGGCTTTTTTATACAACATTATCCAAAAAACTTATTTAGTCGCAAATAAACTGTTCTTAATAGTAAAAATTAACGTTTTCATCTTATTCTAGTCTATTCTGAATACCTAAAATTAACGCGTAGGTAGTGTAAATGCGATTGGAAATTAGCTGTCAAGACAGGTTGGGAATCACTCAAGATATACTCGACATTCTTGTTGAGCACAAAATTGATTTGCGAGGCATCGAAATTTACGAGTCAGGAAAAATATACTTACATTTTCCGAATATGGAGTTTGAAGATTTTAAGCATTTAATGCCTAAAATAAGGCGTATTGAAGGCATCGAAGATGTCAAAACCACACTCTATATGCCCGGAGAGAGAGAACATTACCAGCTATCAGCAATTTTGCAGGCGCTTCCCGATCCTGTTTTTTCATTCGATACTAAAGGCGCTATTATAACGTGTAATACAGCTGCACTTTCAAGTTTAGAACTTTCTCAAGGGGAGGTAGAAGGCTTAGATCTTGGAGAGTTAATTGACGGTGTTGTTATTAGCAATTGGCTTGAACGTCGCGATATCGATTCTCAAGCAATCAAAATTAAGTTTATTAAGCAAGATTACTTAGCTGATATATTTCCTGTCTTTGTTCCTGATGGTATCAATGGTTCGATTTTGGCTGGAGGCGTTATGATGTTGAAATCTGAAGTTAGACTTGAGCAGCAATTTAGTACATTTCATACTTATGAAAAAAGTGCCTTTGAAAAATTTACTGCTTCTAGTGTTGCAATGAAAAAGGTTATCAAAGCAGCACAACAAATCTCTGATCTTGATGCAACCCTTGTTATTTCCGGTGAAACTGGCTCAGGTAAAGAGTTATTGGCAAGAGCGTGCCACCAAAATAGTCGAAGAGCGGAAAAGGCATTTTTAGTTTTAAAATGCGCGTCATTAGCAGAAAGTACTCTAGAGTTAGCGCTCTTTGGTTGCGGTGAAAATGATGCTGGGAGGAATTCAGCTAAAACTGGGTTGATTGAGAATTGTGACGGAGGAACATTGTTCTTAGATGAAGTTTCTGCGCTACCCGAGCAAATACAGCTGAAGCTAATACATTTTTTAGAAACCGGAGAATTTTCACGAGTCGGTACTCATCAATTACAAACAGCCTCAGTTCGAATTATATGTTCGACAACTGAAGATTTGAATGAATTAGCAGAAAAGGGAAAGTTCAAACATCAACTTTATTACCTGCTAAATGTTCTCAGTATAGGTATGCCTGCATTGAGGAATCGACAAGCAGATATTATTGAATTAGCTGAGCAGTGTATTTCTGAAACAAGTGCAAAACTAGGAAGAAGAGCCGCAAAATTAAGCAAATCTTGTGTAGAGTTTTTATTGCAGTACCCATGGCCGGGCAATGTCACGCAACTACAAAATGCCTTATTCAGAGCGTTGTCGATGTCAGATTCAACTGAAATTGTGAAAGATGATATCAAGCTACCAAGCTGTCCGCCATCAGTCGCTTACATAGATGAAAGCTTTGATGGGACGCTAGATGAAGAAGTGAAAAAATTTGAAAGAGACGTCCTTAGGAGACTTTATCCATCGTACCCAAGTACCCGTCAATTAGCGAAAAAACTCGGTTTGAGTCATACAGCAATTGCTAATAAATTAAGGGAATATGGCATCAACAAAACCTCTACACCACTGTAACAATGGACTAGCCAGATTTGATTATTGGCTTTTGATAGGCAGTTCAGTGGTGTTTTTAACTTGTTTCAATGCAAATGTAGAACTTAAGTGATCAACCAAGGGTAAATTTGTTAGTTTGTTTTTCAGCAAATGCTCATATTCTTCAATACTTTCTACAATGACCTTCAGCAAATAATCTTTTTCACCGCTGGTTGTGTGGCACTCAACTATTTCATTGATTGATTGAACTGCATTTTCGAAATCATTCAATGAGTCACCATCGTGATTTTTCAGAGTGACATAAATAAAAACAGAAACACCAAGGTTCAAACGTTTGTTATCAAGTAACGTCACTTTTTGCTTGATTATGCCTTCAGCTTCTAATTTTTTTACTCTTCTCCAACAGGGAGTATGAGACAAACCTACTCGAGTACTTAGCTCTGCCATAGAGACTGTTGCGTCTTTTTGTAACACTCTGAGTATTTCTCGGTCAAACTTATCGAGTTTCATTATCATATAAATCATCAACAAACAGGACATCTATCC
>CAYUZL010000209.1:0-3507 GCA_964449725.1 uncultured Alteromonas sp.
CCAACGTACCAAGCATTATCTGCGGCGTTAGCAATTGATGTGAATGCACAGCTTGCTAGGCTGATTGCTAATAGAGTGTTTTTAATTTTCATGATTTTGTATAAATACCGTTTTTGTTAAGCAATCAGGGAATCGCTTTAACGCTCACCCAAATTTCGTTTAATTATCAGAACCAGCGCTCTTCACCAAAAGTTATCGAGTACAGTGGTTTAACCCTATGTGTCGCGTGTTTGCCAAAAGGTTCAAAAATAAAAAAATTAAAAACATTGAACCTTTTTAATACAGAGCATTACTAATAGCGTGTATAAAGAATTTTCTTGGCCTGCGATGTTGCTTAATCATGGGTTTGGAATTTGGATCAAGGCCCTTAGAAACATTTAATGAACAAAAGCAGCGAAATAGATTCACTCGATGATTTAGAGTTACTTAGGAAAATTAGCGAAGACCAAAACAAACTCGCCTTGGCGGAGCTTTACGACCGATACCGACACAGCCTCGGGAGTTTTATACGAAGAAAGGTGTACCAAGATAAATTAGTAGACGAAATTTATAACGATGTAATGCTAACCGTATGGCAAAAGGCAGCGAGCTTTAGAGCCGAATCAAAAGTCTCTACTTGGATTTTTGGAATAGCGCATCGTATTTGTCTGTCACAATCTCGAAAAGAAATGAAACACACACAAAATATGACTGATATCGAGTTTGACGCCCTGCAAGCTAAACCGAGCGAGGGCGAAAATGAGGCCGATATTGTCGACCATTTACGTATCGCAACGTCTAAGCTTAAAGAAAATCACCGCACCGTTATTGAGTTAACATACTTTCATGGCCATACCTTAGCCGAAATCGCAGAGATCGTGAGATGCCCAGTTAATACTGTTAAAACTCGTTTATTTCATGCACGACGCAGTCTAAAAGACAGCTTAACCAAATACGCGGTCAACCATTGAGAGAAAAATGAGCTATTCAAGTGACAACACAAATTCTTCTGACATGACAGAAATGCTGAAAGAGATTGCCGTTTTTGATTACGTCATGGGCAATCAGGATGAATCAACAAAACGTGATTTTGAAAAGATACTTGAGCAAGACCCGAAGTTGAAAGAAGCGGTGAAGGCAGAATTTGAGCTTCGAAAAACGATGCAAGAAGCTGGCAAACTAGAGCCTGTATCAATGTCTAACTTCGATTCCTTGCTAGAAACTATCGATCAGAAAGAAGATTCATTTTACCCTGAGGAAGTCGCCAGTGAGACGACTAACGTAGTATCAATTTTTAAATCTAAAAAAGGAGCGTTTACCAAATATTACGCAACAGCGGCTAGCTTAGCAGCATTCGTGATAATATTTTCAGGCCTATACGTAAATTCAACCACACCAAAATTTCAAACATTGTCTGACTTGTCCGCATCACAAGAACTAAATTTTGAGCAATTGATGAGCGAAAACCGCGTGGCAAAATTAACCCTAGCTGACCATGTAAACGACAACCAAGTTGATAAGCTATTGCTCACATTCAATTTAAGCAGTTTCGAATCCGGCGCAGAATCTAAGCAACGTTTTGTGACCGCTAAAACACCGTTCTCCGAAAATACTCTGGAACGCCTACGCAATGACGCACGAGTTAAGAATGCAGAATTACTAACAGTCGCAGACGGAGGATAACGATATGTGTATGCCTCCTTTCTTCAGGCATTGGCTACTTCTAGCAATATCTATTGCAAATTTGGTAACGGCACAAGCAAACGATAGAGACGAACCCATCGCCCCGTCCCCGTCGCAAGAATGGGTGGTTGTGCTGGACGACCCTCGGCCGGCACGACTACAAGGCTGGGTAAGGAATGGTTATGGCAAAGGCTCAGGTAACTACCAAGGTGCATTAGAGCTCAAACGATTTGGAAAATCTGTGGCCGCTAAATATAAAATGGAACTGCGCGACCAATGGTTTATTCCTAGTCTGAGCGTTTATTGTCTCGTCGTTCGGTTTAACCAAGACCAAGAAGAGACTATTGCGCAGCTCAAACTCAATGAATCAATACAGTGGATACAACCATCTAACGAATTTAAGTTGCTTTCAACGCCAAACACGTCTCGGCCAAGCAAAATTTCGGAGGCCGATAAAATTTCCACCCCCATGGTTGAGCAACACATTGATGGCGCTGGCGTGATAATCGCTGTCATTGACTCAGCGGTTGACGATTCACATCAAGATTTAACTGGGCAAATCGATAAAGTAGGCGATTTTGTGGTAACGAGTACACGCGACGCCTCAGTTAACAAAAAAAAATCTGGTGAATCGCATGGAACCGCCATAGCTGGCGTTATGATAGCCGACCGAAATACCAAGCTTGGTGTTGCAGGAATTGCGCCAGCGGCTACGCTACAGGCTTACCGAGGTTGTTGGGAAGTCAGTAATACGAATCAAACTAACTGTAATACCTTATCCCTAGCCCGCGCTTTAGATGCAGTATTGGAGAGCCAAGCAGATATCTTAAACCTAAGCCTATCTGGCCCCAAAGATTTTTTATTAGAACGCTTACTTGAACGCATAATAGATAGAGGGACAATCGTGGTGACAGCTTTCGACCCCGCGCGACCCACAGATAGCCGATTTCCAACTGCGCGCGATGGGGTCCTGGTAGTCAGAGCTAAAGGCTTAGACAAACAACACTCTACATTCTTCACAGCACCCGGGGCTCGTGTCGTGGCATCGCCAGGCAATGGCTACAACTTCATGCATGGTCACTCAGTAGCGAGCGCCTACACCAGCGGCTTGCTCGCATTGCGCAAACAGGCCTTAGATTCGGGTCGTAAGTTAAGTATTAAAAATAAAGATTGGCGTCAAATTTCAGATACTGGCGTAGCCGAAGAGGTATTAAACGACATTCTTAAAAGCTCGTAAGGCACTTGCAAAGCTAATTATAAGCTATTAGTACAAGCGATAACTAAGGCTAAACAAGACTTCCGGTTCATCGATGTCAAATGGCAGCATTCGCCGCTGTTCATTATCGGTATAAATGAATCCCAGTTCAGCGCTCCAACGATTGATCACATAAGCTATGGACACCTTTGCCGACAGTAAATTATCCACCGGGGCACCACTTTCAAGATCCATGAAGTTAGCCGATAAATTTAAACCCAAACTCTCAGACAAAGCGACTTGAGTATCGGCTCTTACACTATAACTGTCGAAAGGGCGACCCAACCAATCTTCTGAATAAGTCGCAGTAAGGCTAGTTTTTTTACTCAGGTGCCAGCTTGCAGAGAGTTCAGTAAAATCCCAATGGGTATTGAGAGCCCGCGAATATTCATGGTGTGTAAGCTGCAAACTTATTGCGTTATTTTCATCTAGTGGCGTAAAGTAACCAACGTAGAGATCACAGCCACGACTAATCCCGCGACTGGAGTCTACCGTTGAAGCGTAGCAATCGGCGCCGGCAAACCCACCTTTTTCAAAGGTCCAATCAGCATTAATAGAGACAATAGGATTGTCATCGGTCAGATTAACGC